>JADZEO010000022.1 GCA_020850475.1 Bdellovibrionales bacterium
CCAGCAGCCAGGCGTCGTGAAAACGTCTGCGTGCATGCATCATACAACCCAAGAGGCGCACGGCCTTGTCATCGAGAGCTCCGTAACCGCGATGAGCGTCAGCTTGAAGTGCGCCCCTAAATCCCGACATGAGATTCTTCGCAACTCCGCCGCCACCCGACGGATCGTAATCGAACAATACGATTCCAAGTTCTGGAGATCCTCTCGCCCACATAAATGACTTCGTGGAAGCACTCCGGCCGGGCTCTTTCAAAACCTGCACATGCGTGGCGTCGATTGCCATGTAGCCGCTCTCAAAGGCCTTTTCCTCAAGTAAGTTGTACAGCGGCGTTAGCGGCTCGATCACTTGCACAAGCCATCTTGCCATCGTGCCGCGATTGAGTGCTATTGCGTGAAGCTTGAACTGTTCTTCGAGTCGGTAAAGCGGCAGCCCTTGGAAAAATTTCGAGTACACGATGAACGCCAGTAACTCCGGAGTTGATATCGTTCCCGGAAGCAGTGACGGCGACTTCGCTTGCGCCATGTGGGCATCACAGAACGGGCATGCGTATTTCTTTTTGATCTCAACGACGACCGACATCTGCGCTGGGATCGTTTTTAGTTTTTCAGACCTTTCTTCGCCGATTTCCTTCAACGGGTGACCGTCATGCGGGCAAAGCTTTTCGCTCTCGGGCAGGTCGATGACTCGTTCTTCCCGAGGAAGATGCTCGGGGAACGGATTCTTTGGCCCTCGTCCCTTCTTCCGTTTGTAGGTGATTGTTTCGGTTTCTTCATCGCTTGCAGGATTGGCTGCCTCTTGCTCGATCTCGTTGAAGATCATCTGCCCGGGCGGAACCTCTTCAACGCGCTCCGATTTCGGACCGTACTTGCCGCGTTTCATAAGGCGGATGATGCCGTGGAGACGCTCGATCTCGGATTTGAGATTGCTGTTTTCTTCAGTGAGAGACTCTACTGTTGACATCTCTTTCGACGGTATCAGAGGAAACGCTCGAAGTGAACTTCTTCAAATCGCGTCCACACATTCACGCCGTCAAGCAGCAACTGAAGATCATCAATCGACACTGCGATCGTCTCGGCCCCCGATAATGTCGGCCACGGGAACTTCGAGTCCTCAAGCCGCTTGAACCAGAGCGCAAAACCACTGCGGTCAAAGTAGAGGATCTTCAAGTGGGTGCGACGGGAATTGCAAAAAATGAAGAGTGACGACGACCTCAGGCTCAGATTCATGTCGGCTTCGACAATAGCAGCAAGCCCGTTGATACTCTTGCGCATGTCCACTGGGGCGCGATGAATGTAGAACCCTTTAAATTCGGAGATTGATTTCATCGCGACGCCTTCAGGAATGCTGCTACAAACTCCGCCATCCATCGCGGGTCAGGAAGTGTCGGGCGCTCCACGGTCACCGTTTTCACCTTCACGAACGCTTGTCGGCGCGGTCGGCCGCGCCGACCCGCTGTCTTAAACCCTCGCGGTAACTCTAATATCGGTTCAGTGTTTGACTCTTCCATCGTCCGCCTCCTTTGGCGGGCCGAGGATACTACACGAGGACCCTCTCGCCAGATAGGGTGGGACGGATAGAGCGCTTACCCTGTCCGGGCTCGTTCGTCACACTTTTGGGGTGAGTTTAAGTCAATAAACTGTGCGGATTTTGGCCTAAGTAGCTGAAACCACGATGGCCTCCTGTTCTCCGATCACACAAGGAGAGCAAACCATGATAAAAGGGGGTCACAATGGAAAATCAGAAGCGAAAAAGAGTGCGTCGGTCGGCAGAGAAAATGGCGGAGTTGGTTTTGGAGTCCGAGCGTGTGGGGGCAGCCCAAGTCTGCCGACGAGAGGGCATAGCTCCGGCGCAGTTGTCGCGCTGGAAAGACAAGTTCATTCGCGGTGGGATTGCGGGACTCAGAGATATCAAGCGGGGTCCGAAGGCCAAAGAGGATCCGGCGATCATCAATCTGAAGTCGGAGACGGAACGTCTGAGCCAGGCGCTGCTGGAGACGACTATCGAGCTTCAAGCGCTGAAAAAAAGCGAGCGCTTGGGTTAACGGGACCGCTTTACGGTCGGCACCTGACCAGGTTACAGCGCGAGGCCCTTAAGACATTTGTCGACGAGAATCTTGCCCGGCACACAGTTGAAGACCTGTGTCGGGCGCTTGAGATCCACCGACGGTCGTACTACCGGTGGAGATCGGCGGAACTGAAGCCCAAGCACGGCGGCGGTGGTGGTAAAAACAAAATTCGTCCTAAAGAAGAACGGGCCGTGGTTCGTCTGGCGAAGAAGCACCCTGAGTGGCATGTTCGCCGAATTGCCTACACGCTAGAGAAGAAGGCGATCGCGTTCATTGGCAAAACCAAAGTGGCTGAGATTATGAAGACTCACGGCCTAAGTCATCCGTTCGAACCAAAAGTGTTGCGCCCGGCACTTCCGCCCGCCGATTTGCTGCTATTTGAGCCGTGGCGGAAGAACTTAACCTGGGGAATGGACTGGACTTGGGTCAACGTGGCGGGACGATTTATGTTCTTGCTGGTTATACTCGACTGGTACTCAAGAAAAATATTGGCGTGGGGTCTCTATCAGAAGATCACGCAGTACGAAGTGGTGTCAGTGGTGACCGACGCTGTCGCCATCGAGGAGATTGACCTGCTCCCAGCCGGTGCCATGCGCCCAATCCTCGTGGCGGATCACGGCAGCGCCAACTGCGCCAAGTACACAAGGAGCAACATCGAAATCCAGGGCCTTAACTTGTGGCTCAGTGGAATCGGCCGCCCCACCGGCAACGCCCGAACGGAGCGAGTTATCGGGACACTAAAGCGCGAGGAAATCGAACTTCAGGAACAGTATGAGAGCGAATCCATCGCTCACGCGGCCATAGGAAATGCCATTTGGGATTACAACTTCAACCGGCCCAACCAGGGTAATGGGGGTTTTGCCCCCAACTCAGTTCACCACAGTGGCCGTCACGAACTGGCGATGCGGCGGGAAAGAGCTAGACAGAGAGCGCAAGACCTGCGAAGAAAACACTGGGAACAGGAAACGCCGTCAGACACGACGTTGACTTAACCTTCAGCCCATTTTGTGCGGGGGTTGCCCGGACAGGACAGTTTTAAGTGATTGTGCGCTGCCTGTGACTGTAGAGATAAAATAAGGCTGATAAAATTCTTCCGCTTCCATCGAGTAAGAAATCCCCATCCAAAGAAACTCGGTGACTGTTCGTAATAGGTTTTTTCCTGACCAGTACCCAGCGAGAGAACCCTTAAAGATTTTGGATCCTTATTCATGCGGTGGATGGCTTCAATGGTGGCAGTTAAAGCCGGATTATTTGCCCATAGACCACCATCAGCCAAGAGGTATTCTTTCATTTTATAGGGATCGAAAAAAGTCGGCGCACTGCAGGACGCAATGACAGCATCTCTAACAAACACGTCAGGGTCTCTAACGAATTTATCAGAGTATCCTGACTTAAAAACATGAACACAACCATTGCCAATATCAGTAGAAGGCAACACCAGCGGGATTTTTATTTCGCCGAGCTTTTTGTCGCCAAAGACTTCCTTAAGTAGTTTTGACAATTCGTCGTGGGTGTAAGAACTTTGGAATAGCGCCTTCGCCCAATCGAGCCCAAGCCATGAAGGGAGCAACGACCATTTCTTTCGAAAAATCCGAGCACCATGCTTTTTATAGAGGTCTAGGATCGTTGACGGCTCAATCTCACAGGCTAGAGCGGCAGCAATTATGGCGCCAGTACTAGTGCCTGCGATCAGGTCAAAATGTTTAGCCGGAATGACTCCAAACCTGGCGTGCATCAGCTGAATGATATGGGCTGGGACAACCCCTCGGATTCCCCCGCCATCAATTGCCAGAATCTTAAAAGCCAATCAATTCCCCCCTCATCACGCTACTTCATTGCCTCTAACAAAAGCTGATACTCTTTCTTGTCTATGATTCCTGAATTTTTTAATATCTCCAGAAATTCCATGAATCCCTTTCCCGAGCCGCTTGATCCGTGTTCAAGCGAATCATTAAAAAATTCGACAGCAGCGGCATCATTGGTTACAAATTCGACCCCTGTAAGAACGCTGAGCATGATGCCATCAATTTCACCATCATCTAATCCACTTTCGCTCTTAATGTACTCGTGAAGCGCTAAAGTCTCTTCGCTTTCATGTTCTATTATTTCGACTTTGATGACTTTTGTGAGTTTTCTATTGTAGCGATGTTGGTTTATCAACTCGGTTAAGTCTGGATATGAAGCTCTGATTCTGCTTTGAGTAAGCTCATTGAAGATCTCCTCTGGGATAACCATTTCAATGGAAAGTAAAACTTTATCTAGTAAATTTGCCTTCCAAAAATAAACTATTACGTTCGCATCAGAAATTATTACCACTACAATACCTTCGCAAGCTCCTGAGTATTCATATCAGCAAGCTTGGATAACTCATCAATACCAATTACCTCCTTCGCTTTTGCCTCAATAGCTAAGTCCATTATTTTTTGTCGCAGAGGCTTAACCCTTACGACATAATCCGGGGTTGTATAACCAATGATGTCTTTCTCTTCTTCTAGTTTCTCCTTGCAATAATGATCGAATTCTTTGTACTGATTCCAATTAATCTTTCCAAGATCCACCAAAACATACGCCATCATCAGGAAGCTAACTTTAAATTTGCTTGCTAAATGCGCAACGTGAGATGGTTTAATCTTTCTGACAAGCGAAAAGCCGACATCATCATAGTATTTCCTCAAATGCTCGGAGGGAACTAGTAGCTCTTGAGCAAAGGCGTTCACTACTTTCTCCTTTTGCTCGTCTTGGTCATCGCCCTCCATATCGATCTCTAGAAAATCATTATGCAAAAAATAATGGCCAAGCTCATGAGCAAGAGTGAATCGTTTTCTACCCTCAAATTTATTGTTTTCATTAAAAACAATAAGTGGATGACCGTAGATATCTTTTGAGTAAAATCCCCACATTAATTCGCCGAGATCTATACCTAAAATTGAGATATTTAATTTATTGGAAATGAAATCAACGATATCCAATTCATCGTCAATGTCGGCGCCCATTTTTTCACGCAACTGTCTTGCCAAGCCTTTGGCCACTTCTTTTTGCTTCTTAAGCGGTAATTTTTCGTCTAAATCAACTTTGTAAATTTCTCGATGATTGAACGGCAATCTATCAAGCTTCTTTTGTAGATTACCAATTCGCCTTAAATCTTTTAGATGCGGCTGTAGCTTTAGTTTGAGTTCCTCAGGGATATTGCCCTCATCGGCACGATAGGAAACTCTATCGAAAAATCCTTTTTTCTTTCCAAAGGACTTCTTGACATCAAAAAGAGAGGCGGGAGGCACTTCATAGACTTTACAAAGTTTATCGAACACCTCTAGACTCAACTTTGTTTCGCCACTCTCGATACGACTAATTACATAATTTCCGCTGCGGCCAATGAGCTTGGCGACTTCGTCCCCACTGAGTCCTTTGCTAACTCTTAATTCCTTTAACTTTTTCCCAATATCCTTCATAGTGACTCCATTCTAACATATTGCATAATTTATACAATATATTTATGCGATATTTGCATAAATATCGGGTGTTAGTCAATATTTCTTTAGTAATATCAGCTTATTAGACCTGTTTTAATCATTCTATTTTTAAATAATCCGCAACTATATAACTAATTGTTTTTATTATATTATTTCACATTCCACAAAAGTCGAAAGCTTGATTTCTACATGGACAAGCGTCATTAAGCCAAATCAAAGTTATTGGCTGCTCTCGGCTTTTGTTCTAAATTTAGACGCACATTGGGGACGATCAAGGGAAGCGAAACAGTGACGGTCGTCCCCGTATCAAGATTCGATCTCACATCAACATGGCCTCGCCACTCGCGAATTTTCTTAAACGCGTGGGACAATCCAATACCGCTACCTCCGGATTTCGAACTGACAAAATGTTCGCTTTGAACTGCTTTCAGCATCTCCTGAGACATCCCGCACCCAAAATCCTTCACGACCAGGCGCGCTTCAGGTGGTCGGGAATAACAAGACACTTCGACCAAGCCGGTCTTGTCCGGATAGGACTCAACAGCGTTGTTAATCAAATTGGAAAGCACAGATCGAAACTCGACAGGATCGACCGCCACCGGCACATCGTCGTCCGGTGAGCCTTGTAGCAGTTCGATTTTGATTCCCGAAGCCAATGAATACTCAACACGCTTCTTCTCGACGACGTCACGAACCAAGCAGATCAAACTTGAATCCGCCGGTGTACTGATTCGCTTCTCCCCTTGACGGGTCAGCTTTTCAGCAAGCACTTTGATTTCGCGAGCAGAATCACCGAGAACTTTTTGAAGTCTCTCGGGCAAACGACCAAGCATTGGCAATACCATTTCAATCGCAATGGCTGGCGAACGAATATTATGCGCAACTTCACGCGCCATTTGTATTTTCGCTTCTGCTTTTTCAGCCTCGATAACCTTCTGCTGAGATTCTTGAATTTTCCCAAGTAAGTTATCAAATTCACCGGTCAAAAATGCTACTTCGTCTTTTCCCTTCAAATCAATCCGCTCGGCAAGGCTGCCGGATTCTTTGATCTTTCGCACCTTTTTCGCTGCGCGCTCGATATTGCGAACCAGCCGACGCGAAAGCAGCCTTGCGAACACCAGAGCCAGCACCACATTTGCCAATGCGAGAAGAACAAATGATTGCTTCGTAGTCGCTTGAACTGCTGCTAGCTCTTTTTTGGAAACTTCTGACTCAAGTACATAGTAGTATTCGCCATTGCGAGATGTACCGGACACATCACATTGACAGCACTTAGGATGGCTCGATGCAACCTTTGTAAAAAACTTTAATGTATCCCCGGCATCCACATGGCCCGGTAGCTTCTCTGGGAGAGTAACGTTCTCACCGTTAAAGCGAACGTCGCCGGTGCTAAACTGACCGAATGGTTTTCCTTTCGGCGAATATAAAGACATAGAAAGCAGATTTTCATCAGACCCCAGTGCCTCGGTGAGAGTCTTTGCGATAAAATCTACTCGGACTCCTACTTCTACGAGTCGCTCTCGATTGCGTGTAGGAATAAAAAGAAACTTGTAGGGGTTGGCCTTGGCTGAAGACCAAGGGGACAATCTCTCTTGTTCAATGGGTCGTAGTGGACTTCCCCTCCCCGAAATGCACACCATTACCAGAGCGATCAGGGCGAAAATGGACCAGGACCGCCGGCAATTATGGGAGGGCACGACCACGAGTTGTCGCAGTCTTGGTGGAGTGTATCAGGTTCAGACCAAAAACGGAGACCAGGAGACTTGGCGATTCTCCCCTCTTGAGGACGAGTTGCGAGATGTCGTCTTCAGCGATGACATCTCGCAAGTATACTTGTTTCAAAAGCTGCAACCCAAAAACGAAAAGCCCCACGGTTTGGTGATCGAAAAAGATGGGAAGTTTTATCGGGTCGAGCGACCTATCCCCATCAAGCTCTCCCTTCACCACCCTTACGACAACTCCACAAAGGGTTTGAGATATAAAGGAACCTTACGGCAAGCCGAGCAACCCGTGATGGAGCTGGTGCGGGACTTTCGCTTAGGCCTGGCAAGTACCGAAACCTGTCGCACGCTAGGAATCAAAATCACCCCAATTGAATTTGATCCCCGCATGACCAGCGCCGCGAGTCCCGATATGGAGTCCATTCGTTATGATGGGATGGCGACCGTCGATGATTTCCTATCAGCCACTCGGGTGCCGCAAAATCCGAACTCGCTCGAACAACTCTTAGGTTACCCCGCAGTACGGGTGCCGCCGGAGATGTACGCTCTGGCCGAGCAACCGGAGTTTCAAAACGCCATTCGCAATCGACAATACAGCAAAGTCATAGACATCATTTGGCAACAAGCCTTGCGCCTATCGAATGGCGACCCTCGAAAAGCCGCCTATGTTGCGCTTTTGTTCACTGACTTGCGACAGCGCGGCCCTTGCGGCGCCGTCTTTGGCCTTCGCGGGCGATCGGTCGTGCCGACCAGTCTATTTGATGGTGAAGCCCCATCTCAGTTGGTCGAGAATCGCCTCGATGCAACTCAACACTTCTTTGGTTACACCCTCATGCAACTCGAAGCCGGGAATGCTCTTCCCAAGGCGGTCTCAGAGATGGGTAAAGAACGGCAGCGATACTTCCCGAGAGTCTCCGTTTTTTTTGATCGCTTTCATGGCGTGAGTGAGTCAGGATATGATAATTCCATCGTCAGCCCGCTCCGACTCGCATATTCAGGTGGAGGCGAGAAGTTCGCCACTACTGATCGGGTTCGCACTGACATCGAAATCGACGTCGATAAGTTCTATAACGACTTAGGAATGGAATTTGGCCGAACACTGAGGAACAATCCTAAGGCCCCACCCTCTTCGGTCATCAATAGTGCGGCGGCTGACGAACGCAAGGGACAGTTAGGCCTAAAACCCTCGACCCACGATTGGGAATGGCAAGCCTACGATCCCCATCGGCAGGTTCCGAAGGTGTTTTTGCTTCCCCCCGAACAGCGCAGTGACATTCGAGTTCCACTTGATATGCGCAGACAGCGGCCTTCGGCAACAACCATGAAAGCCTACCGTCACGTTTGTCAAAACGGCTTCTATGAAGACGGCTACTTCGACCTCAAGTTAACAGATCGTGCCTGCCGGGGGTACCAAGAGGCCATGCAAATCGTCGTGGATCAGCTTTACATCAGCAACCACAGCCCGCCCACCCAAAAAAAATAAGTTTACAGTGAACCGAGTTCAAACCTTTTTCATGTGACGCTCGAGCCACTGGGCTATCTCATTGAGATCTAACTTTTTCTTGATCACCTTCTCGATGATGAAACTCTCCCCTTTGTCGGGATCAACGCGGAGTCGGTAACCATTCATTCGCAGAAAAATTGCCGCCGTAGCAAATGCGACTCGCTCATTGCCATCCACAAAAGCATGATTTTGCGCTGGGCTTTGCAATAACGCCGCTGCTTCAAGGGAAAGGGTTTCGTAGTAACCGCTCTGTGGTCGTTTAAGCGCACTGTCGAGTAGGCCCAAATCCCGAACCCCACCCCGCCCACCGAATCTTTCAATGAGAACTCGGTGTAGTTCAAGAGTCTCTATGAGGGTCGGATATAAGGTGCGTTTCATTTCGCGAGACGAGCAAGGAGCTCTTCATGATCGTTAATGACCTCAGCCATGGCGCTGCGAAAGGCCGGGCGCAACCTGGCCTTTTGCAAATACTCAGCAACAGCTTCGGAAACCACACTTGAAATGCTTCGATCCGCTTCCTTGGCGTAATTATTGAGATCTTTGAGAACTCTTTCGTCGATTTGGGTAGCAAACTTTTTTACTTTCATAGAAGTGATTGTATCATGACTTTTCATGACTTTTCATGACTTTTCATGAATTTTCAAGAATTTTGAATTACGGGAATTGGCCGAGAAATTCGAGACCCGTGCCCAGGCCAAAGATGAGACTGGCAAAAAACGCCAGACAAAATAGGGCTTGAACATAGGAGAGTGCGATCAAAACCCCGTCTTCTTCCAAATGACCTAGGGCTTGAAACAAAATTCCCCAAGCGGGAATGGCGTTGGAGAACGGAATGGGCAGCGGAAGGGCCAACAAAATCGCATTTGCGACCAAGAGACTTGAGTTCGCCAACCGCAAGGGGCCACCAAAGGCAAACTTCCAACGAGGATGAAAGAGAAACGCAAGCTTCTCAAAAATATACTCCGAACCTTCCGCAATCTTGAGAACGGTCGCATGGGGCAACCGGTGATGCTCCCATCTTTTCGGGATAAGCGGAGGGCGCTTCACATAGGCAAAGTAGGACACGACCGCAATCAAGAGACCAAAGGGAGTCGATAGTCCGACGAGTGGAATGGGTTGCAAAAACGGTAGGATCAGGAAAAAGATCAAAACGTAGTGGCCTTCATTGCCCAAAACCCCAAAGATCGCCTTTAAGGTGATGTCGCCTTGGGCACACTGGGCTTCGATTCCATCGAGGTGATGTAGCAGCGGGCCGCGCTTTCGTGATGCCGACACTCAAATAACTCCCCAACTCGTGCGTTTTTTACTTAAGTCGTTCCATGAGATCAAAGGCCCGCAAGCGAATTTGTTCTTCCCTTTGGCTGTCTGGTGACGATCCCCGTCCTAAGGCTTTGACCTCATTGTCATAAACGACCCCACGATTCCAAATCTCGGACGCTGTGTAGCGCAGCATTCTTTGATTGAAGGACCGCGCCGGCCCGCTGGTGGTGGACCAAGCACTCACCGCCGCCTCCAACCGCTCCACTGCCCTGGCGCGATCGTTGCGGGCGAGCAGGCTCACGGCCTCAGCCAAGTTGCGTTCGGTGGGGCCCACGACCGCCGGAGCTTTGGGCGTGTAGCGACGTTGGGATCGCACCAGAGAGCGAGGCAGTCCCGTTTGATGGAATGCCTCAACCAGGGGTTCGGATCCTTCAGAAAACGGAATCGATTCCGCAAACAATCGGACGTAGTCCTGAGAGCGACTGGGATCTCGTCCCATCTGATTGATTAAAGTTCGCACCGCACCCGAGTTGCTGTAATCGACAAGGTCCTCGAGGTATCTGACGTCATTGACATTTTGATGCTCGCCGCAGATGCGACAGGCCGGTGACGAGCGATCCGATGCCGGATTAAATCGAGTGCGACCAAAACAACAGTCTTCACAGGTCCAGGAATGCTCCACGTCCACATCATGGCGATGGCCACACACGTGAAGTAGCTCATGAAAAAACGTCGACTCAATGGCCTCAGCCGGCAACCCCGTCGGCGCAAGTGACACTCGCGGGTGATTGGGATCTAAGGGGCTTACCGTTGCCATGCCCATCACTCCCGGCCGCAGCGAGGTGGCGCAAGTGACTTTGAGGGGGCGCTCACGATTGGAGACGAGAGCGACAATTCTCGCCAAATTGGAGCGAGCAGCGGGGCCGTCGTGATCAATCAGACACTGAAGGCCTCGCTGAAAGCTGTTGACAATGTGACTCGCAAACTGCGAACCAAATTTGCGCACACAACTTTCGTGGATCTGCACACCTTGAAGGGGCGTGGTGAAGAAAGAACCTTGACGCCCCCGCAAGGAAATACTTCCAGCGAGAGTTCTCAAATCCCGGAACTGCGTGTTTGGTTCGCAGTTGGCGCCGTCCCCCTCGCTTTCTTCAGTCAGCTCCAAGAGCTCTTCTGAGCGCAATACTCGGCTACCGTTTTTCTGAATAAACACTTGCTTTCGCAACTTGCCTTGGTGAATCCTTGAAACCACTTCGCGGTCGGGCATTTTTTCAATCGATGTTTGGTTTTTAAAATTAACGGCCAAAGAATAGCTGGGTGTTGCCGAGCCACTGGCGAACTCTTGATGAGACGCCACGCGCCCATCAGGTTCAAGCACCTGGATTACCAAAGGCTGCTCGCTCCCTCTGAGTTTGACGGTGACCTCGACTCGCCCGCCACCGATGAGTTTACGCTTAATCTCTAGCTGGGACCTGTTGTCTAAAAGGGAATTGATCACCGCATCTGAAGCCGAAGCGGGACCCATCAGCAGCGCACTCAGCAAAATTGAAAATACCAACCACCTTCGGGCCATCCTCTCATTATGTTCTGCCACACCAGGCCTGTACACTCTCCCGTCCATGACTCTGACCTTGGTCGATCTCGAGACCGGCCTTGGGATGTCTGAAAAAAATTCTCTTTGAGGCAAAAAGCGTAACAACACGCATTCTAAGACTTTATGGCAGCAATAATCACCACACTCACTGCCCGGCTCATACGCAATTGAACACTGCTAGGCGCGCACCAGCGACAGGCTCACCAGGGACCAATTTGTGGCAACTGCTTTGCAAATGATATCTCGGGCAAAGGGTAAGGAGAATCTTGTGTCGGATGATATTTATGGGGCTAAGGGATCAATCAAGTACTATTTTTCTCTCAGTATCTGCGTCCTGTTTGCGGGCCTCGCACCCCAAGGATTGGCCTCCACGGGAAAAGACAAGGTGGTGACCGACACCTATTCAATTGAATCCAAAGATGCCCGTGAGATGGCTCGATTACGCAATTTGGTCAAGGATGAGGTGCCCTTTCCGATCGTGATTTTAAACCGCCAAGCCTTACAGGTGAATTTGGCAATTCAAAAAAGGCGTCATCCGGGAATCCCTGAGCACCGTTTAAAATCAGAGATCGTGCAAGCGGAGGTAAAAAAGCAGAGCGGGCTACAGCTCCATCCAGGCCTTGGCGAGTCTTATTACAATGAAATCGAAAGCAATCTCGAATTGGCCATGATTCACGGTTATGATTACTCGCGATTTTCCATCTCGGACGACACCACAGGAAAGTTTTGTATGCTCTATCCTGGTCGGCGTGACCTCGACAATGAACGATTGAGTCGCTTTGTTACTGATTTTCGTCCGGAGAGTTATCAATCGCTCGCCCAACTCAAACTTAAGCCCATCTTGAGTCGCCAGGAACACATTCATCTCGCTGACCTTCACGAGTTTTCTCATTGTATTGATGATCACTATTTTGTCGAATACCTCGAAGGGCGAGTGAAAGGATCTGGACCCTACTTTGAAAATCGCGCCCGAATTGAACTCAAGGCCGAGGTGCTGGGGATTTTGTTAATAACCAAGTACGAGGGAGCCAAAGACCTCGCCCGGCGCCGCAGTCAAGAGCGCTACTTAGATAGTTGGTTTCGCGGACGCAACGTAGCTGTGAGTTCGGGAGACGAAACAGGGTTATATTCGGGTGCTACCTATGCCTTCGGACCCGCGCTTGAGCATTTGCAAAACGAAATTGATCGACTCGGGCCCGCTCGCCTTCAGCAGTTTTCGACTAGCGAACTGATTGGGCTGGCGGAACGGGTGGTCGAGGCGGCGGTGCTTGATTTTTCCCAAATGACTGCCCTCACCGAGGCTTATTTGAATCCGGAACGAGCGCTCACCCGCTCACCTCAAAGTGACTTTATCAAAAACTATCTCGGCAAGGTCGCCGACTCATTGTTGGCCGTCACGCAAAGCGGCTTGAATAAAAAACAAGTGATCGAAACGATCATCCAAAACAAGAGTGTCCCCAACTCAACTATCATTTCATTTCCGGAAGTGGATGCAATGGACGAGGCAACTACCCGCCGCGTTCTGCGCGACATCGCTCCCTACTTTCACGAAGTTCGGCAGCTCGATCATTTGCTTACGCGGCTGGGAAAAATCGAGGACAATCTCGCTCAGCAGATCGAATCGTCGCAAGAGCATGAACGCGTTCAGGCGATGCAGCAGTATCGCGTTTTGCCTCAAGCTTTTGCGCAGGCGCTCGAGCAATTGGCCCTCGCAAACTGAGCTAAATTTTGGCCATGATTTTTTCAATCCTCGAGTCGGGATAAAGCCAAATCAGCGCGACCAGCACATAAATCCCAAAGGCCACCATAGGTACCCAGGCCGCAATTGCTAAGGCCAGCAAATAAAGGACGAGTGAGATTCGCTCTTTGAATTTACTCCCGACCGCTTGGTGAAGGACCGAGCCCGAACCGTGACACTTCAAAAGGGCGAGGGTCAAAATATAATAGCTGATGGCTGCGGCAAACATGACAATTCCATACAAAACCACCGTCGCCGTTTCAAAATGGTTTTCGCCCATCCACCCAGAGGCAAAAGGAACTAATGACAACCAAAACAAAAGAGCCAAATTCGCCCACAGCACCCGCCCGTCGATTCGTTGGATCGACTGAAAAAGATGGTGGTGGTTATTCCAATAAATCCCAATATACAAAAAACTAATCACGTATTAACCCGGCCGAAAGTAATTTAATATGATTTGCTTTTTGGTTGTTGTTTTGGTCAGATACTTTCATGCGACAGGATGCGAGAAAACTTGATCACAAGACTCTAGAGGAAATGCGAATTAGAGC
>JADZEO010000023.1 GCA_020850475.1 Bdellovibrionales bacterium
AGCACTGGCCGAGATCTTGGGATTGGGCCGAAGCTCATCGCTCTTGGACTTCGTTTTGGCTTTGGGCGTGGCTGTGGCCCCGGCAAACTCCGACATCCAATTGGCGTGTTCAATTATTTCTTGGGCAAAACCGGTCTGAATGGCGGCACGAAACTGGCTAGGTAGGTACTCAGGAAAGTGGCGGTTGAGAAAAAGGCGGAGCTCTTTTTCCAAAACTTCGGCGCTGGGGAAACGTTTCTCGGGGTCATTGGCCAGCATTTTTTCGAGAATCGGTTGGAGCTTGTCCGCCATCTCCACGTGATAGGGGAGAGCCTTGCAGGCGCGTTCTCCCAACAAATGGGAGCGAATGATTGCGAAGTCGTCGTCCTCGTAATAGCGCTTACCACTGAGGAGTTCCCAAAGAATGATCCCGGCCGAGTAAACATCGGAGCGACTGTCGACGGTGAGATTCTGGGCGCGCTCGGGGCTAATGTACTTAACTTTGCCGATGATCGAATCCGACTGGGTGGTCGAGGCCTCTTGGCCTAGGACCTTTGCCACTCCGAAGTCGATGATCTTAAGATCCCCATCAAAACTGACCAAGACATTGTGCGGACAAATGTCGCAGTGGAGGACCGGGCTCACGAGTTTGGTGATGGGATCAGTAAAGCGTTGGGCATAGGCGAGCCCAGACGCAATGGAAATGGCAATGTGGATGGCGTCGGGAGTCGTCAAATGGACAAGGCCATCGATTTGTCGATCGAAGACTTGCTTGAGCGTAACACCCGGGACATATTCCATCACGATGTACAGGGTCCCGTCGTGTTCGCCCACCTCATAGGTTGAGGCGATGTTGGCATGATTGAGTTTAATGGTGACTTCCGCCTCGCGACGAAAGAGTTTGGTTCGCCGCTTGTTGGGCCCGTATTCTTTGAGCAACTTCTTGATCGCGACGAATTTGCCAATGCCGTTCACCCCGCTATTGTGCGCCAGGAACACTTCACCCATCCCACCCTTGCCGATGGATTGAAGCAGAATGTATTTGTCGAGGCGTTGATTATTCAACGGCCCTCCCAGAAATGGTGGAGATATCTCTCTTAACTATCGGAAGTTACAATGGTGAATTTGATATTTCCCGAGTCGACGAGAGAGAACTGGACACGACCCGTCTCCGGTCGTGTCCAGTAGCAGAGAGGTGGATGGGAGGGCCTTTGGCCCTAGTGTTTGGGAATGATGCGAAAGTACACGTCAAAGATCTTGAGTTGGTGGGTTCCGTCAATGGTGAGCAGCGACCTTTGTTTTGTTTCATTTTTGAATTCATCACGCTCGATCATCTGGACGTAAGCCAAGTCGATCGACGTAACACCGAGGTCAGACAGGTGGTAGATCTTGTTCGCGACCGGCGACCAAAACGCCAGGGCCGAAAAATGGGCGTCCTGCCGGTCAATGCGCTGATCACTGTTTGAATCGAAAGTCCGAAGTGCCTCAAACCCATTGCTGTATGTCCGGCCATCGGGGAAACGGGTATTGTCGCCAAACAGTTCGTGCACGCTATCGATCCCGCCGTTCTGGTTGCGGTCGTGAACAAGAAACATGATTCGAGAGTGGGTGGGCCACGAAATTCGATCGAGGTGTCCGTCTCCATCCATATCGAAGTGAGCCCCACTGGTTGGGGGCGACAGCGTGATCGGGCCGCCGTCAAAGTTCACCATCAGAGGAGAGTGAGTGCGGTCGCATTCCTCTTCCACGTCATCGCCGATATCGGTTCGGCTGGCGTAGATCAATTCAGTGATCCCGGTTGCGAGGTGCGCTTGACCGGAGTCATCGACGTGCAATTGCACCGCGTTTTCGAGTGAACCGAGGTTTCCCTTATGTGAGGTGGTCAGCTGATCAAAGTCATCGGCGGGACTCGAACCGGCGACACCTTCAGCCCGAAACTGAATTGCGTATTGTCCTGCTTTACCCAACATTTGGCCAAGATTTCGCAAGTTAAAGGTCATTTCCTTGGTGTTGACGATTTGATTCCAAATATTTTTCTTGAAGGTCGGGTCGGCGAGGTGATTGGCGGTCGTCAGGCGGCCGTTGTCATCAACTTGATAAATGGTAATTGCGACCCCGTCATTTTCTTGTTTGATCAAGTTGGAGCCCACTTCCGAGGTCACTCGATCCGAACAGTCATAGCGGATCTCAATAGTTTCACAGTCGTCAGGATCTGACGAACCTGCTTTGGAGTCCTTAGGAGGGGTGGTTCCAGGTGGAGGCAGGGTGCCGGGTGGAGTGCCAGGTGGGGGAGTGCCTCCCGGATTGTCACACATGCGTTTGCTGAAAAGAGCTTCGTCGAGAAAGACCTTGCCTTTGAGTGGCTGAAATTTTCCGCAAGAAACAAAAAAACTTGTACCAACTCCGAGGATGAGGATTGGCAGGAGATGTCGTATAAATGAATGAGGGGAACTCTGGTTGAGCATCGTTGTCCTCCATAACGAACCCTTCGCTCCGAGCACCCTGTGCCCCATTCGATTGCAAATCCGGCCCCTCGCGGGACCGGTGTGGATTGCAGCTCAGGGTCGATCAGCAGCCAAATTCGTTGGCAGTGTCTATGATTGAGACACCAATTCTTGGTAAACCGTCGCGTAATGAGGCTCAATTCAAAGAGGCTAAGTGAAGGCTTTCATTCTTCCGATAAAATGCAGGTCTGGGGTCATTTGGGGCCGGTGCTTTTTGCAGCGCAGAGAGAGTGGATTAGGAATTTCATGGAACAAAAGACCAAAATTCTTGTTGTCGATGATACCGAAATGTTTCGCATGCTCATTCGACGAGTCTTGAGCGATCATACCGAGTGCGAAATCATGGAAGTGGAGTCAGGACTCGATTGTCTTCGAGCAGTCGAACGCAGCTGCCCCGATGTCATCCTACTCGATCTGATGATGCCAGGAATGGATGGCATTCAGGTGCTGGAGAATTTGCGAACTCAATACAACGCAATCCAACTCCCGATCATCATGGTGACATCTAAAAGTGAAGCCGAGGATGTCGTCAATTGCCTCAAAAAAGGTGCGAACGACTTCGTGACCAAGCCGGTTCACCATGAAACCCTGGTCACCCGTCTTAACAACCAACTCCTGTTTAAGCGCTTATCCGTTGAAAACTCGCGGCTTAAGGAAATTGAAACTCATCAGAAGATGGTTGCGACCTATAACCATGAGATTAACAATCCTCTGGCGATTGCCCTCAATGCGGCTCAAGTCATTAAGACCAGCCAATCCTTGGACCAACTTAAGAATCTTGAGGATGCCCTTTGGCGAATTTCCGAAATCGTCAAAAAGATCGAAAAAACAACACTCGCACAGAATGCCGCGGTGGACACTCCTGTTCCATCGCTCTTGCGCAAAGCTGAATAACGAGGGTGGTCTGACTTACTCGACCTTGACTTCGACCCGTCGATTTTTCTGTCGACCTTGGTAGTTGCCGTTGTCGGCAAGGGGTTCGGTTTCACCTTTACCGACGGCATTGACTTTGTCGGCGGCGAGGGGAACTCGTTCAATGAGAATCTTCTTAATGGTTTCAGCTCGTTGCAAACTCAAATTGAGGTTGTAGGTCGCGTTGCCAACGGAATCCGTATGTCCCTCGACCACCACCCGGTTGATGGGACGTGTGGCCTGAATTCGCGACACCAGCTCATCAACGATTTTGCGCGACTCCGGCGTGAGCTGAGCGGAGTTAAACTCAAACTGAAGATCGAGCACCGTGAAGCTCACCATTTTTGCTGAGCGAGTTTCAAAAACTCGCGAGGCTTGGTCAAAGACAGGTCCAAAGGCGTAGTTGATGCCCGTGTAGACGCGCCAGTCGGGGGTTGAAGTGCCGTGCGCGAGTTCGGTGCCACCACCGACGTGAAAGGCCAGATTGCGGGTGAAATCATGTTTGAGTCCCACGAGTGCTTCAAAGCTGGATCCTTGTCGATTGGTGAGATTGGCCGTCGACTTCGTCGGCTGACTTCCGTAGATCTCCATAATGAGCTTGGTATCAATGCTGGTTATTAAATAACTGGCCGCCGCTGAGGCGAGGTATTGATTCGGCAGGGGATCGATGCCGGCCCCGGCGACGGGATCACCGGGTTTGCGCCAACGATGCCCCACATTGACAGCGAAGTTCCATTTGCCGAGATCCTTATCGAAGGCAAATTCCAAATTGGTGGCTGGACCGGCGTCCTCTCCCACATAGGGATTATTCTTGATGCGGTTTTGGTTCATCGAGAGCACCGTGGCGACACCCCAGCCGTGAAACTCAGGACTCAGTCGGTATTTGACTGCGGCCCGAATTTCCGAGGTTCCCGACCCTTCAAAGCGACCCAAATTCATTTTGGTATCAAAGGTTTGATCAATAATGTAAGGGAAACTCATACCCACCTGCAGATCCTTGCGGAGTCCAACCGCAAAGTTGAAATCCGCACTCGTGAAGGAATCGTTCTTATCGAAGACGCTCTGACTGGGCGCCGAGCCGCTGCCGGAGTAGGCAGGGAAAGTGTTTTGCGCGTAATTGACGAACACCCCAAAATTGAAAATGCCGGGGTCCAAGGTTTCGCTCGAATGAACCGTGACAAAATCCAAGCCATCTTGGGTGGGGCTAAAATTTTGCGCGTCACTGCCGACCATGTTGGCGGAGGCAGTCCCACTGACTGTAACGAGAGTATACAAGATCAGGAGCTGCCAGCTCTTCATGCGACTTGCCTCAGTAATGGTCCTATCTTAGAAAACTCGCTCCCCTCCGTCAGCAAGGGATCTCTTCTCGCTCGGGGATTCATGCTTTGGTCTAGGGCCAATCATGATGATCTGGCTAATTTGAGGAAATCCCGAGGCAACAACGGCACCTCGTCTCACGAATTCCTCAGCGGCGGATCTTCGGCCCAGGGGAGCTTGAATAACCGCCCTGAATCCGCGAACATTAAGCAAACCTAACCGGGGAGGCGAGATGGGCCTGCGCAACAACGTGGTAACGGTCATTGTAATGGCAGGGTTAACGAGTTTCACCTTCGTGGGTCCCGTCGAAGCTGCCGAACCTGCCACCGAATCACCCGCCGCTTGGGCAAACAAAATGCAGGAGTCGGCGAAGGTGTTAGCTGATGGGTTTCCTTTTTTGTATTCTCGTCGCGAGTTTCGTTTGAATGAAAACAAAAAGCGAATCTTATCCTACCTTGATCGCTTTAAGCAGAGTAGCCACACCCTGCCCGTATCAGAGGGAGAAAAATTCATCGGCCTTGACCCCTTAATTGGGGTTTTCAATACGGAAATTGGTGAGGTTTTGGACACGGCCACCAAGTCTTATACCGAAGGCGATTTTGACAAAGCGCAAAGCCTCGTGCGTTCAGCAGTCCATAAATGCTTTGCCTGTCATACGGCCTATCAGATGGGGCCTTTGGTTCAACGGATGAATGTTGAGGTCAAAGGAATTCCCCTGGAAGCCATGAGCAAAGTGGAAGTTCTCGTCGCCTTACGCCAATTTGTTCCGGCCCTCTCCATCATCGAGGCCAAACTCTCGAGTGGAGGAACGGTTGAGCAGTTGTTGCCTTTTCTTAAGATGCACTTGTTGATTTCGGTCCGCTCACTTCAAGATATGGCGCGGGCCCAGAAGGCCATGGGGCTTTTTGAAAAGGGCTTGGGAAAGACCAAAGACCACCAGGTGCCGCTGAAGGCATGGTCAGACGACCTGGCATTTTGGAATTCGTTGAAGGGAACCACCGCCGAAAAATCCACCCAGTTAGCGCAGCGGGGGCAAACCCCAGCGGCCAATGCGAGCGAAGGCTCCTACGTGTTGGATCTACTAAAATCTTACGTGCTCCATCAGACCCTCATTGACCGTAAAGATCAAAAAGCCTTAGCCAAGGCCTACCGAGATTTGGGCCGAGCCTATCAAAGTTTACGAGCCCCGATTTTGAGCGATTTGCCTAAAATCTATTTTTCCGCTTGTCGTAAGGCCGCTGCCGGGAGTGAAATAGCCAAAGACTGCCAGGAGTAGTCTTTAAATGGCCGATGATTTTTCGAACAAGATTTTGATTTTTTCCGACGGTGCCTGCTCCGGAAATCCCGGAAGTGGTGGCTTTGGCACTATCGTGGTTCTTCCCAGTGGCCAAGTCGAAGAGTTAGGAGCGGGCTTTCCCAATACCACCAATAATCGGATGGAACTGGTTGGAGTCATTCGCGGTCTTGAGAAGATCAAGAAGGTCCCGGGAGCGGTTTGGGTTTTAACCGACTCGACCTATGTTATTCGTGGAATCACTCAATGGATTTGGGGTTGGCGTAAACGAGGATGGAAAACCGCTGAAGATCAAGATGTCAGCAATCGCGATTTGTGGGAAGTCCTCAGTGAAGAAGTGGTGGCGCGCAAACGGCACGGGCAAGTGGATTGGAAGTACCTGCGCGGACACCAAGGAACCCCCGGCAATGAGCGCTGTGATGAGATTGCCGTGGCCTTTACCAAAAACAAGAATCCCTCACTCTACAAGGGAAGTCTGTTAAATTACGCGTTTGCCATTTACGATCTACCTGAAGATCTTTCGTTGCCGCCGGAGAAACCGCGAAACGAAAAAAAACCTGAAGCCTTTTCCTACCTGAGTTACGTCAATGGCAGTTTGGCTCGGCATTCATCGTGGGGTGACTGCGAGGCGCGAGTAAAAGGCCGACCCGGGGCAAAATTTAAGAAGGCCCTCTCGGCCGCCGACGAAGTGACAATCGTCACGGGTTGGGGGATTGATCCTTCCAGCTTAAGTAAGCTAGACGAAGACTGATCCTCACATTAGTGGAAAAATGAGTCGGCGGGTAGAGGCTGCCAGTCTCTCATCTCACACTTAGAGCTGGGATTTGCGGGAGTCTTGCGGTAGAGCAGTTGCATCGCGATCTGCACGCGTGGTCCCTGAAAGTAGGCCACCTGAAGCGGCTTCACTTGCTGGCCATCAAAGGCCACCGAGACGGGCGAACAGTCGAGCACCGGGGCATGAATCCCGTCGTGATTAAGGATCGGAACATTGTCGAGCACGACCCGCATCCCATCATCAGAGACCATCGCAAACTGATAACTTCCAGCAGGAAGGCGGAGATACCCTCCGACCCGAATGGAAAACCACTCGACCAGCTTTTGATTTTGATCGTTAGTCACAAACTGACCATTACTCATTTCAAATCCCGATTCCCAGGAACGAGGACTGATGTTGATTTCCGTTAGAATGACCTCTTGAGGCACGCGAACGCCAAATTCCGCATAATCGTCGAGCTTGGCGTTGCGCAAATTGCCCGAAAAAAGGGACAAATGCAGAGTGGGGCTGAGGTAAAACAGGCTGCCAGACAAGCCCGGCAGAAAGCCATTGCTGCCGGGGGGCGGGGCTCCAGTTTGCGGTCCGCAGGCATCATCGGTCGGCGAGAGCGGATTGCAAATGACCGGAGGCGGAGATCCAGCGACGGGAGGCTCCGTCGGCGGGGGCTCAGTACTTGGCGGCGGTTCACTACCAGGCGGCGGTTCCACCACCACTGGTGGTTCGGTCGCCGGCGGTGGTTCTTCGACAGGTGGAGCGGGAGTTTCAGGTTCACTGGGTGGCGCCCCAACGACCGGTTCGGGCAGCGGCTCCTCGCCCGGGGCCATGGGGACTTCGCTCACCGGTGGCTCGGCTGAAACTTCGGGTGCACTGCCGGGACCACCATTGCCGTCCAGAGTTGGATCTTGGGGTAAATCTTTATAGACATCAGGAATTGTGTCAGGGGAAAAAGCGACGTCGGTTCCGCAGTTGTTAAAGACCATCATGAAGGCAGTGAGTGCGGAGATAATTAGGAAGTTTGGTAGAAATGCCCTGCCACGCATGCCAGTCCCCCTTGTGACGTTCCGATTGGAAAAGACAGCCGTATCCGCGTTCCCTCATTATCGCCTGAAAAAAACCTCGGCACTAAATGAAAATTGAAATGGCGTGTAAACCCGCCTCAGGCTGAGAACGCCAAGGGAGGTGTCAGAACTGGGGTCGTCTCAAAATGTGATCATGAAGGTGAAATCGTCTCGCAATAAGATATCGAAAAACTACGGCGCCGGAGTTTCACCTAACTTATTAAGTTCCTCAAAGCCTGGAAGAGACGAGAGATCAGGCACCACGACAACATCGATTCGTCGATTCGCCGACTTTTCTTCTGGCGTTTGATTGGCATTCACCGGACGGTGCTCGCCAAAGCTCGCAATCGAAAGCTTTTGAGCGGGCATACCGCCATCAAGCATGGTGCGCAGAACCGTGACCGCGCGATCAGCCGCCAACTCCCAGTTAGAAGCATAGCGTGCGGTTTTGATCGGCACGTTGTCCGTGTGACCCTCGATCTGAAACTCGCGATCAGGAATGGAGGCTAAGATCGTTGCCACCTCTTTGATCGACGCTTCGCCCTTGTCCGAGAGTTTCGCCGAACCACTAGCAAAGAGAATGTCGCTCGGGAGCTCGACAATCATCCGCCCGCGAACGATTTTGACTCGGAGCTTTTCTGCATCGATCAGCTTCTTAAAACGATTCAGTAATTGCGAGTATTCCTTCACTCGACGTTCCGACTCCTTCTTGCGCTCGGCCGATTGTTGGAGGGCGGTTTTCATCTCTTCAACCGAGGAGGAAGCGTGTCCTAGTTGACCTTTGAGAGTTTGAATCAGCACATTCTGCTGTTTGATTTCCTCTTGGAGTCCCGTGACTTCCTGTTTGAGCCTGTCATTATCTTGCGCCATTTGGTTGCTTTGGTCGACCACTTTTTGGTGGTCGGTTTCGAGCTGCTGGTATTTTCCCGATGAAACACATCCTGCCAATAGTCCAACTAAGGCCATCACTAGCAAACTGCGCATGACTCTCTCCCCGTTGAGGTTGTCTGCTTAATTGTTAAGGACTATTCTCGAGGCGCCGAGCTATTTCTGTCAACTCATTCAAAAGACTTTGGACTTTGACGGCTTCGTCCGTAAAAATCCAGTCGACCCCGCGGTTGATCTCGCGCACGAGAGTGTTGCGCGATGTAATAAACCCCACACCGACTTGTTGGGATTGGAGCCGATGCATTTCTAGCAACCATCCCGAAACCAGCAGGTAGTGACCAGCCACGCCCGCGTAGTCTTGTTCGCGTGCAGCTTGGCTCAACAAACCGGTGTTGGTTTGCGCCACTGGCAAAAACACTCGGCGGGGAAGATGAGGGAAACCCTCAAAGAGCTTCAAATCAAGCGATAAAAAATGATAATCGTGAACGGGTCGCAAGTCTCTAAGGAGGTAGCGAAGAATTTCTGCTCGCCAAGGGTCAGTGGGTTCTTTCAGTTCGATCATCAGATGCATTTTCGGCGCAAATTGGGTGACCACTTCGCGCAACATCGGAACCTCTGGAACCAGTCGGCGAATTTCCTCGGCCGTGTGGCGAGCGATCAGGACATCGGTGCCGAACACTCGCCCCGTGCTAGGGTCATGAAGGACAAAGGGCACTTGATCCTTTGACCAGTGAATGTCGAGCTCAATTCCCCAAACTCCGTGGCGTTCCGCGCGGGAAAAGGCTTCCATCGTGTTTTCGCGCACGCCAATTCGGCGGTCATGAGCGCCCCGATGGGCCACGATTTTCGCTCCCCGGAGGCGGGCCAGGGATGGTTGCGGGCGGGGGATCAACTCCTGAATGGCGTCGACCAGATTTTGCAGAACATTCTGGGCCCGTTCTACGAGACTGGCGCGGGCGTTGTGCCCACGGCACTCACTGCCTCCATAGGCCGGGAGGGCCAAAATCAGTCCCCCGAGGAGGCTCCAAATTGTCAATAATCGGCGGAAATTCATGAGGATTTCCCATTCTATTTATCGGCGCGTACGGGTGCTAATCCTCATTCACTTCCTATGCCAAAAGAGTAGGTCTCAGTGCCATTTTATCTGGGTCGAAATGGTTGGTTGTGGCGTCCAAGGTCTTTTAATTGTGACCACAAAATCCACATCGCGATCTTCATAAATGACCATGGCATTGCGGTCTTGGCAGAAGATACGCGCCCAGGCCGAAATCGGAACTGTCAACTCGTCATTGGCGAGGGACTCTCGCTGCCAGTGCACGTTACTGAGTTCCATTCCGATCGGAGTTCTATCACTCTCAAGGCATTGAACCTGAGCTCGCGCCAGGCTCGAAAGGGGTGTGGTTTGTGAGTTCCAGCCCATCCAAAGGATTGGCCACTCGTCGGGTGATTTCGGGTTGATCACTTGAAATTGGGTTTGCTGACCCAAGAGTCGCCGTTCAATCAGGGTTCCCCCCTGAAGGACCCAGGCCGCTAAGCGAGCCCCCAAATCATCGAGCCTCGTGTGGTTGGCTTCACCGGCTTGATGACCGAGCTCGTGAACCAATAATCCGATCAGTTCCGCCGATGACAAAGCTGGCTGCCCATTGTGATAAAGGTGTTCGCGGTTCACAAAAACCGGCAACTCCGGGCGAAATCCGGTTTTGGCGGAGCGGACCAAGCCCGTCTCCGGATCCTTGAAAAACAAAGGGTAAGTGGTGCTTGAAACAAAAATCAAAGACTCCGGCAGATGGCGATTCTGGCGGGCAACTTGGAGAACTCTCTCCAGTAAATTGCGGTCAACGGAATTGATCGGGCAGGTCAGATTGCGCAAGCATTGGCTGACGAGCCGAAAAGTGTCTTTGAAGGCAGCAAACATTCTTTGCTCAACAATTCCGCCGCCGTTGCCAATGATGTCGCCGCCGGCCATCGCTCGCCAAACTCGGGCGTCGATCACTTCTTCGATCGGCAACTGGTTGGCGAGTACCAGACGTGCTTGTTCTTCGACCGACGGTGTTTCATCGGCGCTGAGCAGTGTGGCGTTGGCAACGCCAAAGTGAACAAAGCCTAAAATCAACAGACTCAGGATTGTGGTCGGGTGGGTCTTGGGGCGAATACTCATTGATCTAGTCCTTTCTTACTTGGTCCATTGGTCAAGGCAAACAATTGGAGGTTCAGTTGATAGATCTCCGTACCATCGGGTTCAAAAAAATCGCGGTTGAATGACTCGACAAATTCATGGAGACGGGTCTTGGCCTCGTTCAGTCGAGGTGGTGAGAGTCGCATCGAGAGTCCCAACAAGTGGCGCTCGGCGGGCTCCTGTTCCTCAATTGCCTCGAGGGCTCGTTGAATCATCCCGCCGTGGTGCCGACGGACGGCCGCGCTGGGGCACTCTTGACCGGTGTTCCAGGGCTCGCCATTGGGGCGCAACACTCCCGACGAGTCTCTCCGCAACAGCCCCAGATTCTCGAGGGTCTTCAGCGCATATTCAATCTGTGGAGTCGTCACCTTGTTGCGCAGGCGCCGTCGAATCCAATTGGGATTTTCTTCAAAGTCAGCAAGGGCCGCTAAATTCTTGATCGCCAAAAAGTACCAGTCCGCCACCAGGCGAAATTGTTCCAGAGTGAGGCTTGGTTGAGTCGACGGATGGGCCAGGCTGGCGATTCTTTCCAACAGTGCTCCTGGGTCTCGACCTCGGCGTTTGGCCTTTTCAAGGAGAATAAGCGTGTTGAGGTACTCCCGTTCGGTCGGATCGAGTCGTAAATCTTGGCAGAGCGCATGAATCATCTCGGCCGAAGGCAAGCGCTGCCCATTCAGCACCATTGCCAGACTACTGGGGGACCGGTAGCCCAAGCGTTTTGCCCAGCGGGAGAGGTTGTTGTGCTGATGACTGTAGGGTCCATCGGGGAGCCCTGCGGCCTTTAGATATTCGCGAAAGTCCGCAAATGCAAAGATCGAGATCTTGGGTCCTGACCCGCCTAACATTGTTTCCACATCGTCCACCCTTTAACACAAAAGGGCCGGCAGAGATGCCTCTGCCGACCCGACGAAATTCTGTTTTCTTAGAAGAGACTCTCAGTAGCCAATCTTAGTTACAGCCTGGGACAGAGAATTCTTTTACGAACAAGGGAGGAAACTGAGTCGATACTTCCCAGTCCGTCCGCTGTGAACCACCATGTACAAGTTTGTAAACCGGGACGTTGATCGTTGTCTGAATTTGGTAGGGAACCTGACCAAACTCGATGCAATCGCCGCCCTCTGAACTATTGTTCCAGCGGGTGCAAATGGAGCGCGTGCCGCTGATGGGAGTAAAAAAGTGTTGGCGCACTTCACGAACACAGTCAAAATTCTCACCGGAACCTTGCCACTCAACACAGACGGGTAGAGCGTCGACGGTGCGAAGTTGGTCGCCCATCATGCAGGTGCTGTCCAGGGTGACAAAGTAGTTGCTAAATTGAATTTGCGGCATTTGGTAAGTGACTTCGTAAAATGATGAGCGAATCTTGTCCCAAGAGCTATCCTTGTTAGGTAAGCCAAAGGCCGTTGACAATCCAGCGGTGGCCACTAAGGCCAAAATAATTTTCTTCATATCTATTTCCCCTCTCTTAAAAGGTAAGTTGTGTCGTTTGGTTTGCGCATGCAGCGAGGAAACTAATAAGCGAGGGACGCAAGAGGGCTCAATATCTTTTGCGGATTTGAAAACAAATGTTTCACAAAACGAATTAGAATTACAATTGGTCAGCGAGAAAGTGCGCGTGAAAAATCAGAGGGGAAATTGCGAAATTTCACGCAAAATCCATTGGGCAATCACACTCGGTGTATCCATCACCGCGAGATGACTCTCAGAAGAAACGGACTCCACACGAGAGTCCAAGCCCTGTGCTTGCAGCTGTTGATTCAGACGTTCAATGAGTGGACGAGGGGCAACGTCATCGCTACCACTGGCGCGCCAGCGGACGGGACTGCGAAATTGGGCGGGCAAAAGTTGAAGCAAAGGAGTTTGGTCATAGGATTGCACGGCTCCATCGATTTGTTGGCGCCGCGAGAGGTGCGGTGAGCGCAAGATTTCCGATTGGTCATAGCCGCGCTCCAAAACCTCTTGTAGCGACGAGGGCATCAACAACTGGGTGGTCAGACGAATTCCCATGTCCCAAGCAAAACCGGCCCATGGATTGAGGAGTGAAACACCGGCAACGAGATTGCGGGAGTGCTGCAGGTAGTATTGGTCGACCGGCGAGACCCAGCTCTTATCCAGGAGTAGTCCCGCGACCGGAATGATTCGTGTGAGAGCGGCGGCGACACCACCACCGTAGGAGTGGCCGTAGATCACCGGATTTTGCACCCCCGCATCGCTCAGCACTTGGGCGATGGCTTGGGCTTGCTCAACAAAGGTGGTCGGACGTGGAGTGGTCCCTTCGCTCATTTCTTGTTTGAGACTGCGCCCGTGATTGAGCAGGTCCACCACCATCACTCCGAGCCCTGATTCGTGCAGAGCCTGAGCCAGGGCTTCATAGCGCAGGGACTCCGACATGAGGCCATGAACAATAACAAGGGTGGGGCGCCCAGCAGGGGCTATCCAGTGGCGATAGTAAATCGGACGGCCGCGATGGCGAGAGTAATTGCCAGAGGGGGCCGGTGTGCGACCGCTATCGCGGGTCTCCTCTCGGCAGGTTTTGGCCCCGAGGGGTGTCAGGCACCCTGAGCCCAAAACAGTCACCGCGAGCAAGAACTTCGACACAAAAAGTGCGCCTTGGCGCAGGTTTATTAGATTTCGCACCTGGGGTCTCAGTTAAGCAAAGGGCGTTCCCAGGAGGGGTCAAAAACGCACCGCATTACCCTCTTGGGACTTGGTCCCTAGGGCGAATTCTGTTAACCAGAAGCTTTTGAGGGGTGCGGCGTGAGGGATTTTATCAATATTAAGATGCCAAATGGTTCTGAAAAACCACTTCCTTTAGTATCGGTGGACAAGGTGGGGGTCACTGAACGAGCCAACTTTTTCACCACTCGGAGTATAAAAAAAGACTCCAAGTTGTGGGCACTTTATACCGCCATCAGCATGGTGGATCTCACCACCCTCGAAGGTGCCGACACCGACGACCGAGTCCGACAAATGTGCGCCAAAGCGATCCATCCGGTTTCACCTTACTTGTTTCAAGAGATGTGTCGGCAGAGTGGGGCAGCGGTGGAGCCGATCCCGTCAGTGGCGGCGGTTTGTGTATACCCCAACCGGGTTAAGACGGCCGTGGCAGCTCTCAAAGGCACTGGCATCCAAGTGGCGTCCGTCGCCACGGGCTTTCCCGCTGGCCAAGTGGCCCTCGACATTAAACTGCAAGACGTAAAGCAAGCGGTGGAAGCGGGGGCGTCTGAAATCGACATGGTGATTGATCGTGGGGCATTCCATTCGGGGCGCTACCAAGACGTGTTTGATGAAATTGTGGCGATCAAGACCGCTTGCGGTGACGCTCACCTCAAAGTCATCCTGGAAACCGGGGAGTTGGGCTCGCTTGAAAAGGTGCGTTTTGCTTCGGACCTCGCCATTCAGGCCGGGGCCGATTTTATCAAGACTTCGACGGGAAAGATTCCCTCAGCGGCCTCACTGCCCGTGACCCTGGTCATGCTCCAAGCCATCAGTGATCATTATCAAGCCACCGGTCGTAAAGTCGGGATGAAACCCGCCGGCGGAATTCGCACCGCCAAACAAGCGATCCATTATTTGTGCATGGTCTCCGAGGTGTTGGGTGCGGAGTGGATGAATCCCCAGATGTTCCGCTTTGGGGCTTCTGTCTTACTGAATGATTTGCTCCGCCAAGTGTACAAGCAAATCACCGGCCGCTACTACTACACCAAAGCCTTTTCGCTGGATTGATAATCATGAAAACCGAAACCGCCAAACAGGGTCGTGAGACGATGACAAAAAAGAGTACCGGCAAAAACTTGGATTTGAGCAAAGAGTTCCACCAGCACTACGCTCCGTCGCTGGAGTCTCGGGAAATCGTTAAGATCGCCGAGCGCTATGAACTCTTTATCGGTGGTCGTTGGGTCAAGCCACAAACGAAAGAGTATTTTCCCACTTTGAATCCCGCCACCGGCGAAGTCTTAAGCCAGTTGGCGCGAGCAGGAGCGGCGGATGTCGATCTGGCCGTCAAGACGGCGCGACAAGCGTACACCAAAGTGTGGTCGAAGACCTCGGGACGCGACCGCAGTCGCTATTTGTTTCGGATTGCTCGTCTCATTCAAGAGCGCTCGCGAGAGCTGGCGGTGCTTGAGACCATTGATAACGGCAAACCCATTAAAGAAACTCGAGACGTGGATCTGCCTCTGGTCGCCGCTCATTTTTTCTACAATGCCGGTTGGGCCGATAAGCTGGAGTACGCCTTTCCTGGAAAGAAGGTGGCTCCCCTAGGGGTCGCGGCCCAGGTTATTCCCTGGAATTTTCCCTTGCTGATGGCAGCTTGGAAAATTGCGCCGGCCTTGGCGACGGGAAATACGGTGGTGCTGAAGGCAGCCGAGACCACTTCGCTGACCGCTCTCGCTTTGGCGGAAATTTGCGCTCAAGCGGGACTTCCAGATGGAGTGGTCAACATTATTACCGGCGCGGGCGAGACCGGTGCGGCTCTGGTCAATCATCCGGATGTGAACAAAGTGGCCTTCACCGGTTCCACTGAAGTGGGCAAGATCATTGCCCGGGCGATTGCTCCCACCAAAAAACGACTCACTCTCGAATTGGGTGGAAAGTCGGCGCACATGATTTTCGCCGATGCGGCCATTGATCAGGCTGTTGAGGGCATTATCAACGGCATTTACTTTAATCAGGGCCACGTTTGTTGTGCCGGCTCACGCCTGCTGGTGGAAGAGTCGGTGGCGGACGAAGTGGTGCGCAAGCTCAAAAAACGCATGGAATCCATCCGCGTGGGGAATCCCCTCGACAAGAACACGGATATCGGAGCCATCAATTCGCAAGGTGAGCTTGAGAAAATTAAAAAGCTGGTCGCCATCGGCAAGCAAGAGGAAGGGGAGTTTTTTGAACCCGCCTCTGGGACCTTGCCGAGCAAAGGATATTTTCATAAGCCGTGCTTTTTTAATCGGGTGGCCTCGTCTTCGACCCTTAATCGCGTGGAGATATTTGGTCCGGTACTCACGATCACAACTTTTAGAACGCCCGAAGAAGCCATTAGTAAAGCCAACGACACTCCCTACGGGTTGGCCGCCGGCATTTGGTCGGAGAAGGGCTCCAAGATTCACCAGGTCGCGAGTGCGTTAAAGGCCGGCGTCGTATGGGCCAACACCTACAACAAATTTGATCCGACTTCGCCATTTGGTGGCTACAACGAAAGTGGCTTTGGTCGTGAGGGTGGACGTCATGGATTGTTTCCCTACTTGGAGGTGAAGTGATGTCTGGTCTCAATGGTTCTCAACTGGCAGTACCGAAGACGATCAAGATGTATATCGATGGGGCCTTTGTGCGGTCCGAGTCGGGTCGAAGCTACCCCGTTTATGTGAAGGGGACCAAGCAGCTTTATGCCAACCTTTGCCGAGGCTCGCGTAAAGATGTTCGTGCGGCCGTTACGGCTGCCCAGGAAGCGCAGCCCGGTTGGAGTGGTCGATCGGCCTACAATCGGGGCCAGATCCTTTATCGGATGGCTGAAATGACCGAGAGCAAGCGCTCGGAATTCGTCGAGTTGATGACCGAAACGATGGGAACGACCAAGGCCGCGGCAGCAAGTTCGGTCACGCGCGCGATTGACGCGTTGGTGTACTTTGCCGGCTTTGCCGACAAGTACCATCAAGTACTGGGGAGCGAGAACCCAGTCAGTAGTCCCCACTATAACTTTACCTGCAGTGAGCCTGTGGGGGTTGTTGGTTTACTTGGGGGCGACACCGTCGATTTTGACGTATGGGTGGGACAGCTTGCGGCCATCATTTGTTCAGGCAATACGGTGGTGGCGTTGATGCCTGAGCTGGAGTCAGCATTGCTAGCACCGTTGAGTGAGGTTTTGGCCACTTCCGATTTACCCAAAGGCGTGGTGAATCTTTTAAGTGGTGAACTCGACGAACTTAGAGCCGTCGTGGCAAGCCACATGGAGATTCAAAGCCTTTGCTATATGGGCGATGATTCTAAAGTCTGGAGCGAACTGAAGGTGCTGGGAGCGGAAAACATGAAACGAGTCGTCGCGCCTGGTCGCGAGACCATGGGACTTGAATCCATCTCCGGCTTTCTTGAATTTAAAACTGTTTGGCATCCGATCGGAACTTGAGAATCTCCCATGGGCACATGGGATCCAATTGGGAAAATACACCGCCTTCGGGCAGAAAAGAGATTGATATGTTGATTGCAAAGGACCACGTTGTCGAAATTGATTACACGCTGACCGATGATGCCGGGACGGTGCTCGATTCCTCACAGGGGCGCGGGCCGTTGGCCTACTTGCATGGCGCTGGAAATATTATTCCGGGTCTGGAAAGTGAGCTCGAAGGTAAAATTGCGGGAGCGAATTTTAAGGTTTCCATCGCGCCCGCTCAAGCATACGGTGAGCGCAACGAAAGTTTGATTAACGTTGTGCCCAAACAAGAGCTGGCGGAAATTCCCGACCTGGAAGTCGGCATCCAATTACAGGCCCAGTCGCCCCAAGGGATCCAAATTTTTACGGTCACCGAAATTGGCGATTCAACGGTCACGCTTGATGGCAACCATCCTTTAGCTGGGGTGACGCTCCACTTTGCTGTCGAAGTGATTAACGTACGGATCGCCACCGAAGAAGAATTGAGCCATGGTCACGTGCACGGACCTGGTGGACATCGACATTAATCACAATTTGCTTGTAAAAAAATCCAAAATTCAACAGCGGCAATGCCGAAATTGCCGCTGAGATCAAATATATCTGAACTCCAGCAATCTTGGTTTAGGCATCTTCTTTGCTTTAGCAGAGCTTCGAACAAAATATAATCGAGGACTGGGGCGGGGCCGCTCCAGGGGTTATAAAATTTTTTCCAAATCTGGAGGGGTATCATGTTTAAAGCATTTATTGCTTCTTTGATCGTATTGGGTGGATTGTCCGCTCAAGCACAAGATCTGCAACCTTGGGAAGCTGAGTTACAAGCCTATGAGGCCAAAGTTCCTCAGATGTCGAGCGCTCGTCTCGCCTTGGCGATGACCGGTCAGACCACTAAGCTCATCGCGGCTTGTTCAGCCGACGCAGTAGTCGTCATGGCGTCCTTTGTGATGGACACTTTGCCAGTTGCCAATCTTGTTTCTGAGGGGATCACTAATCTCGTTGATAAGAACTACGAGACGCTCGACTTTGAATCTTGGTTGAGCTTTGCAGCAGCTGGTCAGTTGGGCCGTGGTGTCGCCGGTGGTGGCGTTGCCGCAATTCTTGAGTCTGCGGAATTTTTGTTCTTATGGTTAGCCGGTGAAGAAGAGCGCAGCTACGAAGCCGTCAAAAAGATGTATGCTTCTTCCTTTGCGACAGTTAACGCTTTGTTCGCTCAAAAAGGCGCCTGCATGATGAGCTTTGCCAAACTCGTCATTCTCGGTAACGAACTCGAAGAGCGTCGTCAAAATCAGCCTCTGGGCGACGACCAATTTATCAGCAATATCATTGCTCCTTAAAGTCTCGCAAAGTGTCGAGCCAGGGCCCTACAGTAGAGAGATGGTTCTACACG
>JADZEO010000024.1 GCA_020850475.1 Bdellovibrionales bacterium
GATTCAAACTCAGAATTTGAATCTGACCCAAATCCCCACCAAGGGCACCAAAGACGCTAAGTGCCTGGATGTTCCAACTCTGCTAAAGGCTTTGCGAGATAAAAAAACTTGGTTTATCCAACTGCACTTTGAAGATCTGGCCCTATATGCCAGAGAGTCCAACTTTGTTACGGGTGAATACAGGACCGCCAATTACTCTCCGGCTGATTTTACCCAACTCAAAGAAGAGGGGCTCGATTTTGAAGTCGGCTTTACCAAGGATCTTGATTCTAAGTGGCTGCGCTTTCCGGCCGTTCAAGAAGACTGTCAGACGATCAAACTTGCCGCTCGCGACGTTCGCACTGAGCCGAACCGTCCCACCAACCCGCTGACTCCGCCGAACAACGAGGAGTTTGAGGTTTTCAAGATCGTGAAGGCGGACGCCGGTTCTATCACTTACGAAAATTCCGCTACACAGGTTCGTCACACGATCAAGGTTGAGGGCGCGAGTTCACTCCTAATGACCACCGAGACCGTCCAAGAGATCTCTGACTACTGCAACCGTAAGGACGAGTACTTTTCAGTAATGAAAACACGGGTGAGCTGGGGTGAAGACCAAGTGCCCACCACGCTGACCATTTCCTCGCAGCTGATTCAGCGACTTGAGCGGATCTTGACTCTCCCCAATAAACTCAAAGCCTCAATTGCTCAGATCAAAAAAGAATCGGGTAAGGCTTCGACTTTGCGGATTCCAATTCAGACCTATTTGTTACTTAAAGAAACTCTGTCCAAACCTGCTGATCTTTCCCGTCCAGAATGTCCCACTCAACCCGTTCCACCGCCGGCACCGGCATCAGGGGCTAGTCGATAATGGTAGTTAATGCGCTCAACTTTTTAATTCTGCTTTTGTTCCTCTACGGCCGACAGTTGGCGCACAAAGATAAAGTCCTCCACGCCAAAGTGATGCTGGCGGTAATGGCTGGGGACCTGGGACTTCTCCTGTTTTTGACTTTTTTCCGCGAAGCTTTAGGGGCCGTTAAACTCACCATGCCTTGGATCCTGATTGTGCACATCATTCTAGCGCTGATTACGATGGGCGCTTATATCATGGCCTTAATTAACGGCATCCGCTTGCTTAGGGGTAATGGACAGGTCAAATCACAAATGCGGATGATTGATCGTGTGGCCCTGCCGGGACGGATTTTAGTGTTCGTCACAAGCGTCATGCTCTATTTATCTAAGGCTTCTTGAGAATTTCAGCTCGGGAACCCAATGGCTCAAACGTCGCGCTTGGTAACCTTCTGGTAAATTGTCCCAAAGAGATTGTGGCCGTTCTGGTCTTTCATCTCGATACGCACCGTATCTCCAACTTTCATAAACGGAGTCTTAAACGCGCCTTCGTGGATTTTTTCAAGCATGCGCTTTTCAACCAAGCAGCTTGAGCCCCGACTGCGCTCCTCGTTGGATACTGTCCCACTGCCAATGACAGTTCCAGCCGCCAAATCGCGCGTTCGCGCCAAATGCGCAATGAGCTGCCCAAAATGAAAGTGCATTTGCCCTGCATCGGCATTGCCAAAGAACTCTCCGTTGTAGTCGACTAGCAAGGGCAAGTGGACTCGACCCTCGACCCACGCCGAACCCAGTTCATCTGGCGTTAGCGCAAACGGAGATAAGGCTGATGCGGGTTTGCTTTGCAAAAACCCAAAGCCCTGAGCCAATTCCTCGGCCGTCAAACCGCGCAACGAAACGTCATTCACCAAAACGAGCAAAATGATGTGCGCCAAAGCACGCTCAGGCGTTACGCCCATCGGCACGTCGTCAACAATGACCGCCACTTCGCCTTCAAAGTCCGTCCCATGCCCAAAATCAACCTGAGGAATCGGCTCCGTGGGGGCGAGAAAAATATCACTTGCTCCCTGGTACATAAGAGGAACGGTGAGCATATTTTCCGGAAGGGGGGCGTTGCGAGACTGCCTGACCAGCTTTACGTGGTGAAGAAACGCCGAACCGTCAGCCCATTGGAAGGCGCGGGGAAGCGCTGAATGCATTTGTTCTTCTTCAATGGCAAAAGCTCCCTTGGCCTCACCATTGTTCAATTGCCGAGACAACTCCTGCAACTTTCTGCTGGTCGCCGACCAGTTTTCGACGGCCTCACGCAGACTCGGGGCGATGTGGCCGGCAAGAACTCCGGTGCGATTGTCGCGACTCACAACGATGAGCTCACCATCTCGTGACGTTTTAGACTTCAGGCTTCCTAGCTTCATGACTCACTCCAAAGATCAAAACACTATACAAAACCTTTTTTGCTTTCGCACGGTTCACCGCAAGAAACCCGCAAATTCCTGGTGCCGGCTACTTGCCCGATGGCTTTTATTCAAGCTACTCTCCTCTGAACGGAGGTGTCCATGAGTCCCCTCAAACTCTATAGCTACTATCGGAGCTCGTGCTCTTATCGAGTTCGAATTGTACTCAACTTAAAGGACCTCAAGTACGAATACCTCCCGGTGCACCTTCTCAATGGTGGCGGAGAGCAACACCTGCCTGCCTATCGCACCCTCAATCCCAAGCGCGAAGTGCCGACTCTGGTACATGATTCTTATGTCCTTCCTCAGTCGATGGCCATTATTGATTATCTTGACCAGCTCAAGCCTTCGCCGCGGATGTTTCCAGCTGACGCTCAGGCACGCGGAAAAGTGATGCAGTTTTGTGAAATCATTAATAGCGGCATCCAGCCCTTGCAAAACCTCAGTCTCCTTCAGGAACTCAAAAGCCGCTTCGAGGCCTCCGAGAGTGACATCCAAAGCTGGTGTCGCGATTGGATAACTCGAGGATTTGAAAGTCTTGAAATCTTACTTAAAGACAGCGCCGGCAGTCATTGCTTTGGCGGAAGTCTCACTGCGGCCGACGCCTTCCTCGTACCGCAAGTTTACAATGCTCATCGTTTTGGGGTCGAGATGGCTCGCTTTCCGATCATCGACCGCCTTTATCAAACGGCTAGCCAAATTGAGGCTTTTCAACGAGCTGCTCCCGAGCGCCAGGTAGATGCGCCACCGGCTTCGCCCAAATCATGAGGTAGCTTACTCGCAAGGTTGCGCCCAAGAGATAGGTGGCCACCGCCAAGTGCAACACCGTGATGAGCGGGGGGATGACAAACAACACGTTGGCGATGCCCAAACCCACTTGAAGAAGGACGGCAATCATGGCACGACCAGCCCACTTTCGGAAATTGGGATCAGCCTTAGTTTTCAACAGACTTAACCACAAAACAAAAATCACGGCGATACAAAGATACGCCACCAACCGATGAATGACCTGTAATCCCACCAGCCCCGACAAAGTTGGAATGAGCTTGCCGTGGCACAAGGGAAACGAGGGGCAGGCCATTCCGGCATAGTTGGAGGCCACTAATCCACCGATTAAGATTTGCAGCCACACAACTCCTACCACGACAATGGACAAGGTCTTTTGCCACAACGGAGCCGAGGCTGTCGTTGGGGCCACTGCAACTCGACGCAAATCCCAGTAGATCCAAAGTACGCTCGCAAACAAAACAGTCGCCAAAACCAAATGTGCGGCAACGACACTTTCGTGAAGCAACATTAGTACCGTCAGACCACCAAGAACAATTTGGGCAAGGACTGCTACCATTGATACGCCACTGAGCACTTTAACGAGAGTTGAAACGCCCTTTTTGAAGATCAAATAAAAACCCAAGCCCGCAACCAGCAGGCCGACGGTTCCAGCTAAAACTCGGTGAATAAACTCGAAGTAAACTTGAATATGAAAGTCGGGAATATATTGGCCAAAACACAGCGGCCAGTCGGGACACGCCAGACCTGCGTCCATCGCTCTCACCGACCCTCCGAAGGCAATTAGAAACAGGACTTCGTAGCACAAAAACCGATACGCCCTTAAAAATCGCTCCGAGACCATTCGACGACTCCCACTTCCTAAAGGCCACTCGCCCACGCCGCGATCATGCGGTCAAACACCGGGGCACCAATAAAGGCCAGCAAGCTGAAGTTGACCCACAGGAAAAACCTCAGCCAACTTCCTTTGGCTTCTTGTTGGTAATAAAGAAAAAACTCCCACAGGACTTTGAGTGCAAAAGGCACGACCAAAAACAAATACAGAACATGGGTCTTCAAAAACCACGGCGACAACAAAGCCACGCCGACATAGACAAACACATAAAGGCCGATATGAAACAGCGTCTTGTCGACCCCTAATACCGCCGCCAAAACCGGGAATCCGCCGCGCTCGTAATCATCTTTGTAACGAATCGCCAAACACCAGAAGTGCGGCATTTGCCACAAGAACATGATCAAAAAGAGATAAAGGCACTCGGGCGCCAGCAAATCCACCGAGAACACAGAATATCCGATAACTGCTGGCATCGCGCCCGGTATGGCTCCTGGTACCGCCCCAAATGCCCACTTGCGCTTCCAAAACAAAGTGTAAAAGACGTTGTACAGCAGAACCGTGAGCAGCCCCAGCGCCGCGGCCAAAGGCTCAATTACGTAAAGCAACAGGGAACCAACACCAACGTAACTAAATCCCAGAGCCCAAGCTTGCCAAGATTTCATGACCCCGCGAGGAAGCGGGCGCTTTTTGGTTCTTTCCATCACGGCATCGCGCTGCCACTCTTGTGCTTGGTTGAGAGCAAAACTTCCCGCGCTCACCATGTAGAGCCCAAGAATGAAAAGCGCAAAGTGCGACCATTCGAGTGGATTGCCCGAGGGGCGCGCGATGAAATAGCCCGCAGCTGCACTCAACAGCACGAAGACGACGATTCCCGTTTTAGTCAGATCAAGGTAAGACCTCATCGCCAACCCCAAACAAAAACCCCTAACAAAATAGCGAAGGGCAAAGAGCTCCACAGCAACTCACTGATCGGCAAGTGCCAACGCCGCGAGCCCACGCGGGCTTTGGCTTCGCGGCTGCGGTAGTGACCAACAAAAACCACCAGCCCCACCAAGATCAAAAATCCAACAATGAAGTTCGTGCGCACCAAGACGCCGTAGAGTGTTTCGATCCATTGTGCCAGTTGACCCGTATTACTCATCTCAAATCATCTCCATCACGAGCCCCTTTGGGCTCAATCCCCTTCAGCCAGGGCAAACTTTTCTAAGGCCTCGGCGTTGTCAGCCGGTCGGTCGGTCGTCACGGACCGAATAAAATGGACCAGGGCCCACCGCTCTTGCTTGGAAATTTGCGGAAAACCGGGCATGGACGTCCCGGCAATCCCCTTCTTCAGAGTGACAAAAAGTTCCTGAGTCGTTCCACCCTGCTTCCACTTACCATCAACTAAATTTCTGGGTGGGGGCACCAGGCCCTTGGCCGCTGGCCCATCGCCCTTGCCTTCCTTACCATGGCAAACCGCACAGTTGCGTTGAAAAGCCTCTTGGCCCTTGCCAACAAGTTCGGCGCTAGACAACCAGAGTTTTTCTGGCGTGGCGGGTTCGGGCGCCGCCGCGGTTCCCGCTGCCGCCGAGTCCTTCACTTCGGTAATTGCTGGCGTGGGTTCCGCCGAGTCGTCAGAATAGAGGTGCAAAAAATAAAGGACCACGGCAAGTGCTACTACACCGAACACAATCGCCGACTTAAAAGCTGAACTCTTTTGCGACATTTCGCTCATTCCTAAAATTGGCCCCCAGTTACAGCTCGCCACCCCACCGCGAAAGCGGGTTATTCTCAATATTTAGGTCTATGACACAACCAGGAATAATGAAACTCGCCTCGACTGGCAACCATTAAGAGAAAGATTCCCTGTTTTACCCGCCAATTTGCCCCTATATGGGCTTGGGCTAACCCATAGGAAGTGGTAGATCCCACCCGAGGGTTTTGTTGGGGTTTCCGTGTATCAATTTGAGATGCCCCCTCCCCGCCGGAGCGATTCCGGCCTAAAATGAGAAATAACGACAGGATAGCCCAGGGTTTGTCCCTTGAAATGTCTTGAGAGCTTGGCGAGGAGATCAATCATGAAATTGCGACCTCTGGTTTCATTTCTTTTGGTGTCTTGCGGTTTGGTCTTAATGCCGAGCTGCTCGACCCCTCCCCACGTCGCCTTCGAGAGAGTCCAATTGGGTGATGAAAAGGCCGATGTTCTCGAGGTCATGGGATCCCCTCAACGCACCCGCCGCTCGAAGGGACAAGACGAATGGATTTATATCTTTCGTTCCGGCCAAGAGATGGTCGAGCGTGAAGTCCTCTTTCAGGATGGAAAGGTCGTGGCCGTCCAAAACTCAAAGGGGCAAAGCTCCACTGAGCAAAAGGTTCGCAGTGCCGAAAGTTTGGATCAACTCAATGCTGTTGGCCAGGAGTCCGCTTCGCCCGCCGGCAACAAGGGCTTCAAAGACCTCGATGCTGAGGGCGCATCGTCAGACGAACCCAAGAGCAGTAATTAGCGTCGGTCGGGCCCAGCCCACCCGTGGCTAGTGTTTATCTGATGTCTGATAAAGATTGCGGCCTGTTCGGTCCCACTGAAACCGTGGAATAAAACCGTCAAAGACCATCGAGTAAAGAACCCGTGACGCTCGTCCCTTTAGCAAATCCCGCGGCACCACTCCCCACGCGCGGCTGTCATTGCTGTTGTCGCGGTTGTCGCCCATAAAAAAGAAGTGGTCGTCAGGAACCTTGAGTTTCTTTTCGCCAAACTGGCGGGGCAGTGGCAGGCGCTGAACCGTGTATTGGTGTCCAGACATCTGTTCGTGGTAGTGCAGTCCTTGATCATTGAGGCGCGCTTCACGCAGTAATTCTTGCGGATCCTGGTCGGCGAAAAAAGTCTCACCGTTAACCCGAATGAATCCGTCATCAATTTCAAGATAGTCACCAGGCAACCCGATGAGGCGCTTGATCATGACGGTATGGTCCCCGGGTTTTTCAAAAACCACAATATCTCCGCGCACCGGCTCCCCAAGCCGAACCAGTACGAGGTTGGTGAAGGGGATCTTCAAGTGAAAGACGGTCTTGTTAACAAGCACCCGATCGCCGATCGCAATTGTCGGCTCCATAGAGCCCGAGGGAACGTGGTATTGATCGGCAATCGTCACTCGAAAGAGGATGATAAAGGCTAGGAAGCCTATAAAGACCTTATTCGAATCCCAAAATCTTTGCCAGCGCTCGCGCATATAACACACCTTAGAGAGCACTCATCCTACTCCCTGGGCTGCACTCTCTCAAGAGCAAAAGCTTAGACTTGGGGGTTTTTAGCGTACCAGCTGAAGGCGCTCTTCTTCTTTTTGCTTTTCATCTCGCTTGCGCTTTTTGGTATCGACCTCTTCAATGACCTGAAGGTTGTCTCCTCGCTCTTCGCGCTCACGTTTTTTGGCTTCATCGACCAGCGGTGCGTATTTTTTATCCACCCGGCCTTTGGCCGCTGACAAAACCGCATCAAGACCCATTTCCTTTTCGATTTGCTCTAAACTTCGACTTCGCATTGGTAGGTATTTGCGTTCAGAGTCGTCGTCCTTTTGCGGGTACTTGTAATTGAGTTCCTTGACGACCTCGTTATAGTCCTGAATGGCTTTTTGCATTCCGGTGTGGACGGTCTTCATCTCTTCGACGACTTGACTCCTGGTCGCCGGATCGGTGGTGCCGTTCTTGCGCCGAATGAGCTCTTCGAGAGCCTTTTGCTGTTCTGAAATTTGCACTTCGAGATTGAGCTTTTTCGACTTTTTCTGAGTGTACTCGGGGCCTCGCAAGCCCCACGCCGTGAGCGCCAAAAGCAAAGTCATTCCGATTAATACTTTCTTCATAACTCTCTCGAACTCCCGTCAAGGCTGGGTTATGGCGAACTGCTCCCAGGATATATCGAGCGGCATCCCCTTAATTCGTTCAATCAAAATCGCGGCTTTGAGTGGGGTCGCGTTAGGTATCACGAGAACCCCTCGGTCAATCGACCTCATCATTTCCTCGGTATCCCAAAGGAATTTTTTATCCGTCAAGGCCGCGCGAAGCTCTTCACGAATCTCAGGGCTGTCAATTCCTGCCACCCGAACTTTCACTCGCAACGGTCCGGCCCGGCCCTGAGATTCTTCGGAATTTCCATACTTGGCCAAGTTGGACATATCTTCGAGATTTTCTGCTGCCGGCGGCACGTAGTCGGAGGGGGCCGGCGCTTCGGAGAAACTCAGGTCCCCCGCTTCATCCTGCTCCTGTGGCAAAGGCACGGTAGGGCTGTCCTCGCCCTCTTTGGGCTGAAAAAAATTGACCGTGGGAATTAAGCTCTGTCCCGTGAGCATGTCGGTCTTATCCTGCGCACTCGTTTTGTCAGAGGCCGTGGTCTTGTCGGCCGCAGATGTTTTTTCCTCGGCCTTTAACCCTGGAGGTTCTCTTTTTTCAGGCACCGCGCCCCAATCGAGCTTGGACTCAGAAAAATCCTCGTCATCATCATCCTGGTCGGTCTCGGGGCCGATGTCCGCGGCGTTGAAGGTGGGTGGGTCCGCAAGTGGTGGATCATCGTCCCACTGCAACTCAATGGCCCCATCTAAGTCTTCGTCGGCGGGCTCTTCTTCCGCAAGTTTCATTGTGGAGTTGATCGCTTCCGGAGGTTCGTCGCTCACTTCGCCAAGTTCATAAGCGCGAACATTGCCGTCCATCTCAATAAACAGCGAGGCCCCACACTTTGGGCAGTTGATCAGGCCAAAGTCATCAGCAATTGCGCCTTGGCACTTGGGGCATTGGGACGCCATGAGTCTCCTCGGCCACCCCGATAAGGTGGGCCCGCTCTCTCTGCATTTTATCCCAAAATCACACTAGATTTTAAGTTTCTTCTTAGACTTCTTTTCGAGTTGCCGTCGTTGGGCGCGGTTGGGCTTATGGCTCGACCCAGGACCTGGACCTCGGGACAAGAACATTTCCTGGCCCTCGGCCGAGGCCGACTCCGCCTCTGGCGGTCGCGCCAGCGGCAGACCCTGCTTGCCGCCAAAAAAGCCCGTCTGGCCTTCGTCAGCTCCGGCATAGTCGAAATCCCGCTCCTCAAGAGCTTGCTCCTGTTGAGCTTGCATTTCACTGGCCGCTTGCTCCGGCGCCACGATCTGAACTTTCAAAAGTTTTTCGATCGTCTCGCTTTGCACGATGTGATTCATTACTTCGAAGGCTCGAAAGGCCTCTTTCTTATATTCAATCAACGGATCCTTTTGAGCATACGCCCGCAGATTAATACCTTCTTTGAGGTGGTCGATCATCTGCAGGTGCTCTTTCCACTTTTGATCAATCGTCTGCAGCAAAACCATTTTGGAGATTTGTTCGAAGTAAGGGCCCAAGCTCGCCTTTTGGCGATCGAACACTTCTTTAACCGCACGACTCACCAGATCGGTAATTTGGTCACCTGTCAGATTTACTAAATCAGGAAACTGAATCGTCAAGCCAAACTGCTGGCGAAGAGCCGTGTTCATGCCCTCGAGATCCCAGTCCTTAACCTTGACTTCGGAGTGGGCATGCGAATCGAGAATCTTAGAGGTCACTTCTCCAAGGAAGTCGAGAACCGTTCGCTCGATGCCTTCGCCGCCAAGCAGTTGGCGGCGTTGCGTGTAAACGGCCGTGCGTTGCTTATTCATAACATCGTCAAAGTCCAACAGGTGTTTACGAATATCAAAGTTATGGCCTTCCACTTTGCGTTGCGCACCCTCGATCGCGCGGCTCACCATGCCCGCAACAATGGGCTCGTCCTCGGGGACCTTCAAGGTATTCATGATTTTTTGAATTCGTTCACCGTTAAAGATCCGCATGAGGTTGTCTTCAAGGGAAAGGTAAAAGCGAGATTCCCCGGGGTCTCCTTGGCGACCGGAGCGGCCTCGCAGCTGATTGTCGATACGGCGAGATTCGTGGCGCTCAGTTCCGACAATGTAAAGCCCGCCAGCCGCCAAAACCTCTTCCTTTTCCCTCTTACACTGATCAACCGCCTTGCTTAAGGTCTCTTGATATTGCGCTGACCCCTCGTCAGAATTTGTTCGCCTCGCCATGAACTCGGCATTACCGCCGAGTACAATGTCAGTTCCACGACCGGCCATGTTGGTGGCAATGGTAATCGCGCCTTTTCTTCCGGCCTGAGCAACAATCTCCGCCTCGCGCTCGTGGTGTTTGGCATTTAAGACATTGTGAGTGACTCCCAGCTTTTTCAACAAATTGCTCAGTGCCTCACTTTTTTCAATGCTCACGGTACCCACCAGAACAGGTTGCCCTTTTTCGTTCCGGCCCTTGATGTCGTCGGCGATAGCTTTAAACTTTGCCCGCTCGGTTTTATAAACGACATCGTCCTCATCTTGACGACGGATCGGCTTATTGGTGGGGATTACTGCCACATCTAAGTTGTAGATTTTTTTGAACTCGACCGCTTCCGTTTCGGCAGTTCCGGTCATCCCGGCTAGTTTTTGATACATCCTAAAATAATTTTGGAAGGTAATGGTCGCTAGCGTTTGGTTTTCACTCTTAACTTTGACCCCTTCCTTCGCCTCGATCGCCTGGTGGAGGCCATCACTCCAGCGTCGACCCGGCATCAAACGTCCGGTGAACTCGTCAACGATGACCACCTCACCGTCTTTGATCATGTACTCGACGTCCAGCTTATAGAGGTAGTGTGCCTTTAGGCCCTGGTAAATGTGGTGCAAAATTGCAATATTGCGAGGGTCGTAAAGGTTATCGATGCCGAGGAGCTCTTCAACCTGCGCATTCCCTTCTTCGGTCAATGACGCCGTCTTTGATTTTTCCTCCATCGTAAAATGAACATCACGCTTAAGGTGCGGGATGATTTTATTGATTTCATAATACTTATCGGTGGAGTCTTCGGACGGACCTGAGATAATCAACGGAGTTCGCGCTTCATCAATCAAAATCGAGTCGCACTCGTCTACAATGGCATAATTGAGCGGCCGTTGAACGTAGTCACGAAGATCAAACTTCATGTTGTCGCGGAGATAATCAAAACCAAACTCATTATTGGTACCATAGGTAATGTCGGCACCGTAGCTCGCCTGGCGTTGACGATCGGTCAAATCGTGAATGATCGTACCGGTGGTTAAACCCAGCCACTTGTAAAGCCGACCCATCCACTCTTCGTCGCGAGTGGCAAGGTAGTCGTTAACGGTTACGACGTGGACGCCCTTACCCGTCAGACCGTTGAGATAAACCGGCAGCGTCGCCACCAGGGTCTTTCCTTCTCCTGTTTTCATCTCGGCGATTTGCCCCCGGTGCAGGGTCATTCCACCGATGAGCTGCACGTCATAATGGCGCATGCCTAAGACCCGTCGGGAACCTTCTCGACAAACCGCAAACGCTTCGGGAAGGAGACTGTCCAGTGGTTCGCCGTTAGCTAGGCGTTGGCGAAAGGCCGGGGTCATCCCCTTCAGTTGGTCATCGGTGAGCGCCTTCATCTTGTCTTCCATGCCGTTGATTTGATCTATCAAGGGCTGGAGACGTTTCATGTCGCGTTCGTGTTTGGTGCCAAAGAGTTTCGACAAAGTCTTAGAAATCATAGTCTAGGTCCTAACGGCTGGGGGACAATCCTCTATATTATGTGGACGCCATCGGGGGTTGGCAAGCCATCAAAATGCAGGCGTTGTGTCGATTTGCCGCATGCCCTCGTAGAGAACAACGGCCACGGCCGTAGCAAGGTTCAGGCTGCGTATAGGTCCCCGCATTGGAATCGAATAGGTTTGTTCGGAAAACTTTTCAATGACCTCTGGACCCAGACCCTTTGTTTCCCGTCCAAACACCAACCAATCGCCAGGTTTCAGCCGAGCTTGATAAACTGGGCGTGCGGTCTTAGTCGTAAAAAAGAATACCCTCGAGGGGTCGGTCACCTGGCTCCACCAGCTATGCCAATTGTCGTAGCGTCGAACTTCAAGGTGCGGCCAATAATCGAGCCCAGCTCGCTTGAGCTGGCGGTCGGAAATCTCAAAGCCAAGGGGCCCGACTAAATGCAAAACAGAGTGGGCACCCACGCAGGTGCGTCCGATGTTACCCGTATTTTGGGGAATTTCGGGCTCGATGAGTACAACATTAAATAAGACTTCCGGGTACTTCATTGAGCTCTTGATATCATCAAGTCAGGTACCGGTAAACCTCGCGGCCTAATTTGCTCAAGGCCAGCCGCCGACCCTTATCGACGATGAGATCAAGCTTCATCAGCTCCCGGTAAAGATCGAGATTGATAGGAATGATCTCTCGCCCGGTGGAAGAGCCAAGGCGACGAACATATTCAGCTTGGCGATCGGTCAATTGGGTTACAAACGCGGGTTCCCGCTCCATCTCCGCCAGCCAGTTACCACCATCGATTCGCTTGGCGTTCGCCGGAACCTTGCTCGGATTCACTACGTAAACCGCCGCAGACTCTAAAGCGCCCTCACAGTCGACGGCGATTTCCTTTCTAAAAAACAAACTCTTGGCCGGAAAGGTCGGCATGACACCATGAAATTCATCTAGAAGTGTAAAGAGAATGGCCGGGGCTTCGAGCTCCAAGAGCTGGCCAGATACACCGTCGTTGCCCTCGTCGCTAAACACGGGATAGCCAACGGGAAGCCGGTACACCGAGCCCCGCGCGACCGCTGGCCTGCAGGATTTAACGTAGTTGGCCACTCGATCAAAATGAACCATGCCTCGGCAAAAAGACCCGTACACGAATATGTTCACAGTACTGGACACAAACCCACCCCCGAACGGCTTAAGCGAAACACCCATTGTCTTTCTTGTTGTCAGCCCATCCCCTGGCCGACTTCTGATCGAAAAGAGGCTGTTTAATATCATCGGCCCCGACGCTGGCGCAATGGACAAACTGATTTGCGGATATTTTTCTGAGGCATCTTTTTTCCTTGTTCGGTGGTTCAATAGCTTATCGCGATCTAAGAGATTCGAATTGACTCGATAGAAATTTTTGATATGTTTGCTCAAACCGGCCCCAGAGAGATTAATGAAAAAACTTGAGGCCATCATTAAGCCTTTTAAATTAGACGATGTTGTTGAAGCTCTCTCCGAGCTTGGAGTCGAAGGCGTCTCTGTCACAGAAATCAAAGGCTTCGGTAGACAAAAAGGCCGCACTGAAATTTATAAAGGCGCCGAATACGTTGTCGATTTTCTCCCCAAAGTTAAGCTCGAAATTGTCTTAAACGATACACTTGTTGAACCCGCGATTCAGGCCATTCAAAAGGCGGCGCACACCGGAAAGGTCGGCGACGGCAAGATTTTTGTCGTTAACGTTGAGAGCGCCTTGCGCATTAGAACCGGAGAGAGAGACGATGATGCAATATAAGGGTTATCGTTTGAATTGTTTGTTAGCCAAAGTTTTTAATAGCCAGCCAACACCCCAACCAATTATCCAAAGGAGCGCAAATGAGACCAGAAGAGGTTCTTAAGTTCGCCAAAGAGCGCGGCTGCAAGATGGTGGATTTTAAATTCACTGATCTGCCCGGCATGTGGCAACACTTTACAATCCCCCTAAGCGAATTAACCGTTGATACTTTCGAAGATGGCCTGGGGTTCGACGGCAGCTCCATTCGTGGCTGGCGTAGCATCCATGAGTCGGACATGGTCGTAAAACCTGATCCGAAGACTGCGATCGTTGACCCCTTTATGGAAGTTCCGACGCTCTCATTGACTTGCGATGTGGTCATGCCCTCTGGCGAAGCTTATGATCGTGATCCTCGCAACCTCATTAAACGCGCCAACGCCTATTTGTTGTCAACCGGCGTAGCTGATACAGCCTACTTCGGTCCCGAAGCGGAGTTCTTTATTTTTGATGACGTCCGCTATGAGCAAACAGCCTACGGCGGTTTTTATCAAGTCGACTCCGATGAGGCCTCGTGGAACTCTGGCCGCGACGAGGGCAAGAACTTGGGATATAAACCACGCCACAAAGAGGGCTATTTCCCGGCGCTACCTTCGGATTCACATCACGACTTGCGCACGGAAATCTGTCTTGAGCTTGAGCGCTGTGGAATGATCGTTGAGCGGCAACATCACGAAGTGGCAACTGCTGGTCAGGGCGAAATCGACATCCGCTTCGATTCGATGATTGAGATGGCGGACAAGATGCAGTGGTTTAAGTATATCGTCAAAAACGTCGCGCGCCGCCACGGCAAATCCGCCACCTTCATGCCCAAACCGCTTTTTGGTGACAATGGTTCCGGGATGCACACGCACGTCTCTCTTTGGAAAGACGGCGAGCCGCTCTTTGCGGGGGACAAGTACGCTGGCCTGAGCCAGATGGGACTTTATTTTATCGGTGGTATTCTCAAACACGCCTCGGCTCTTTGCGCATTTACGAACCCCACTACGAACTCTTATAAGCGCTTGGTGCCTGGATTTGAGGCCCCCATTAAGTTGGCTTACAGCTTCAGTAACCGCTCCGCTGCGATTCGGATTCCGAACTCTGGCCCCAACCCCAAGGCCAAGCGACTTGAGTTCCGAACTCCAGATCCTGCCAGCAACGTGTACTTGGCTCTGTCCTGCATCTTGATGGCCGGCCTCGATGGTGTCCTCAACAAGATTCATCCCGGAGACCCCTTAGATAAAGATATTTACGGTCTTCCCCCGGAAGAAGCGGCCAAAGTTCCGAGCGTTCCGGCCACTCTGGATCGCTCCCTGATGGCGCTTGAGCAGGACCATGAGTTTCTCCTCAAGGGCGATGTCTTTACCAAGGATTTCATCAAATCTTGGATTGAGTACAAGTACGAGCGCGAGATTATCCCGACCTATCAACGGCCCTCACCATTTGAGTTCTACCTGTACTACGATCTCTAATGCGTTGCCAAAATTGCGACTCAAAAAAAGCCGATCCTACCTGGATCGGCTTTTTTATTTTGGCCTAGATGCCCCGGTTTGTTATACCATTGAACCATCGTTGGTAAGACGAGCGAGGTTTTGCGAATGGATGATTTGATCACATATATGGGCTACGAGTGGGTACAGGCGGAAGATGGCGTCATTACCATTGGCATCAATGACGACGGGCTGGAGGAATTTTCCGAGGTCGCAAGCGCCAATTTGCCCAGTGAGGGCGAAGAAGTTTCGGGCGACGAGGTTTGCGGAGAGCTTGAAACCGACCAAGGGCCCATGAATATCTATTCGCCAGTTAAAGGCAAAATTGTCGAGGTCAACGAAGCCGTGATGGAGAACCCTAATCTGATCTTGGAAGATTGCTATGGCGATGGCTGGCTCATTCGAGTTGAAGCCGATCGGCAGGAAGATGTGGACCGCCTGGCTCGGGCCGGATCCTCGGACGACGAAGATGATGAACGCGAAAGTGATCTCCAGGAAGACGAAGAAGGGTAACTCTTCTTCCGCTGATCAACGCCCACGCACGGGCGCTAATTAACTATTTCCGTCACCAACCGGCAAATCTGAAAGTAAAATCGACTTTATCTCTTTACCGTCGAAGGACACAATTCGGCGCTCAGAATCCAGCACTGTGGCCAGGTTCACGGGACGCTGCCAAATCTTGTACAGGTTTTTCATTGTGGCCTGCATATAATCGGGCTGCATTTCGATCCCTTCAAACATGTGGGCCAAAAGCAACTCCCCGCGATTTTCGAAATTGGCATCGATAACATTAATGATCGGCTGTCCGAAGTTGGTCAGCTGAAACAAAAACTTCGCTTTAATGGCCTTGAAATCGCGCGTATCAACCTCAAACTGGCCGGTGCGCTTGTTAAACTTGTAAACAAACATGCGGTTTTGAATGCAAAACTCTTCGGTCAAGAATTCATCGATAAAGGTGACGTCATTGTAATTGCGCCGGACCTCAAAGATCTTTTCCCGACCTCGCATCTCTTTCGTGTCCCAGGTCTGCCGAGCACTCATGTCCTGGCATTCGTCCCACTCTTTGCCATAACGACCCTTGTTCCACCGACTCTCGATGTCGCGAAATAACTCGATGCCAACCTTATAGGGATTAAAGCCCGAAGGGGACATCGCCATGGTGCCGCTATGACGATCGGCAAAATCAATAATTTCTGCCGCGGTCGCAATTTTTTCGGTCATCAATTTAGAGTGCCAGTAGGACGCCCAGCCCTCGTTCATGATTTTGGTCATTCCCTGAGGGGCAAAATAGTAAGCTTCTTCGCGAACGATCGAAATCACGTCCTGCTGCCAAGATTCCAGAGGAGCATAGTTGAGCAAAAAATTAAGGACGTCACGAACGGGTTCCGGCGGGAAGTGTCGTCGTTCAAACTTTTGTCTTTCGGCGGCCTCAGCCTTTGCCTGAGCGATCAGTTCAGGAGGGTTAATGAATTTCTCCATGTAGTCGCGGTGGACTTTGAGACGAAATCCATCCGTTTTTTCAATTTCGACGACCTCTTTTTTATTGGGGTCTTCTTTGATCACGTCCATTACGTAAGGACTATGTCGGTCGATTAGGTTTTCAAGACTCAGGCAAACGTCGATGAAGTCCTCGACCACTTCAACCCCGTAACGGTCCATATAACGACGTATACGAGTGCCGTGATTGGCCATCGCATCCATCATCTTGCGATTGGTGGGGGAAAACCATTGGTTGTTTTTGAAGAAGTCGCAGTGGCCAAAGACGTGGGCCATCACCAACTTTTGGTCGACGATATCGTTGCCCTCCATGAGGTACGCATAACAGGGATCGTTATTGATCACCAACTCATAGATTTTTGAGAGCCCGTATTCATAACTCTTCGAAAGTTGTTCGTACTCCATGCCGAATCGCCAGTGCGGGTACCGAACCGGAAAACCACCGTAGGCCGCGATTTGATTCATTTGGTTGTAGTTGACGATTTCAAAGATCGTGTCAAAAAAATCGAGACCTTGCTCCTTAGCGAGCCGACATATTTTTTGGCGTTCGCGCTCCAACTCGGGAGTTAGATTGCTCATTGACTATTTTCCTTTTCCCAAAAAGTCCTTGATCGACTGAAGAATCTTTTCCTTATTCTCAATCTTGCTGATCACTAACTTGTCTTCGCTCGGGAAAGTCTTCTCCAGATCCTTTAAGAACTGACCACTGCCGTATTTACTTTCAACCTGACCATAGCCGAACATGTTGACTCGCGGAAAAAAGAATTTCTGGAGCAGACTGAGGCACATCCGCGTGTCTTCCCCACTCCAATTGTCACCGTCACTAAAGTGGAAGGGGTAAATGTTCCAGGCCTCCAGCGGATAATCTTCTTCGATCATTTTCTGACAAAGCTTGTAAGCCGAGCTGATCAGGGTGCCGCCCGACTCACTGGTGCTGAAAAATGTTTTTTCGTCGACTTCCTTGGCGGCCGCATCGTGAATGATAAATCTTGTCTCTAATCCCTTGTAGTTGCGGCGCAACCAGGCGTTGATCCAAAAACTCTCCATCCGCACAATTTCTTTTTGCTCGTCTCCCATCGACCCCGAAACGTCCATCATATAAATCACGACCGCATTGGCTTGCGGCTTAACGACTTTTCGATAAGTCTTGTAACGAAGGTCGCGTCGAATCGGAACCACAAAGGGCTCATCGGGATCATAGGTTCCGCTGGCGATGGAGCGCTTGAGCGCTTCCTTGTAGGAAGCTTTGAAGTGTCTTAACCCCTCCGGGCCTACTGGTGAGCGACCGGAGTACTTGTAGGTCGTCACATCGGTATTCTTATTCCCTTTGGGTTCAATTCGCGGCAAGGCCAGCTCTTCGCCTAAGATATCCGCCAGCTCATCGATGGTCACATCGACTTCAAGAAAATGCTCCCCGGGGTTCTCCCCTGCCTGACCCTGGCCCGGCTGATCGCCGTCGACCGCCTCACCGGCTTGACCGGTACCTTGTCCGACCCCGCCCTGTTGCTTGGGGCCGTACTTAAACCGCGGAATATCAATTGAGGGAATGGGGATTTTTACGTAATCTTTTTCGCGTTTTCCAACCATTTCGCCGTGGGTGACGTATTTTTTGAAGTTCTGTTTGATCCGACCTCGGACAATGTCGCGAAATCGGTTGTTGTCTTCCTGAATACCCACGGCCTTACTACCTTCCTAATGCGACTACTTCTTCTCCTTCACATCGCCGCGAGCAAAAATGCTTGCTACGTAGTGGAGTACATCGGTCGCGGAGATCTCGTCATAGCCAAATTCCTTGATCAAGCGGGTCTTAACGATGTCGATTTTCTCCTGGGTGTCTTTATCGATCACCGAGGAAACGAGCGACGTCAGTTTGATACTGTCCTTTTGATCCTCAAATAATTTGAGCTCCAAAGCCTTATGTAAACGCTCGTTGGTTTTGTAATCAAACTTTTTACCATCCAGCGACAAGGCCCCGATGTAATTCATGATCTCACGCCTAAAGTCGTCTTTGCGTGACTCATTGATCTCGATTTTTTCTTCAATCGAGCGCATCAGCCGCTCATCCGGCTCCTCATCTTGCCCAGTGAATTGATTCTTTACCTTTTGCTTCTGGGTATAGGCTTTGAGGTTGTCGATGTAGTTTCCGCACAAGCGGCCCAGGGCGCCCTCATCGGCACTAATGGCTCTTTGCACTTCGGCTTTAATGATCTCTTCGTACTCTTGCTTGATGACGCTCAAGAGCTCCCGATAGTCCTGCTTGATTTCTTCTGAAGAAATCAATGAGTGGTGGCGAAGACCGCCGTCGAGTTCGTTGATGATCATAAAGGGGTTTACTGAACCGCGATTCGACTGCTGCGCGCGAACCACGGCATTGGACAGTTTATCCTGAACGTAGCGAGGGGAAATTCCATCCAGACCTTCGCGCTTGGCCTCTTTGCGCAGCTCTTTGATGTTGTCCTCGGTATAACTCGGCAGACTCTTACCATCATAAAGCTTGAGCTTTTGAATTCGGGTGAGATTCGCCTTTTTCGGCTTTTCCAAACGCGTGAGGACGGCCCACATTGCCGCCATTTCGACGGTATGAGGCGCAATGCTCACTCCGCGCAGCTTTTGGGAGTTAAAGTCCTTCTTGTAGATGTTGATCTCGTCCTTCCACTTGGTGATATAAGGAATGTCGATCTTCACCGTGCGGTCCCGAAGTGCTTCCATAAATTCGTTGTCTTGAAGCTTGCGATACTCGGGTTCGTTCGTGTGACCAATAATCACTTCATCAATAAAGGTCTGGGCGAACTTCTTCGGCTTCACACGATGTTCCTGGGAGGCGCCCAACAGGTCGTACAAGAACGCGACATCCAGCTTCAACACCTCGACAAACTCAATCATTCCGCGGGTGGCAATGTTAAATTCGCCGTCGAAGTTAAAGGCTCGCGGATCTGAATCTGAACCATACTCCGCAATCTTGCGATAGTTCAAATCGCCGGTGAGCTCGGTGCTATCCTGGTTCTTTTCATCTTTGGGCTGGAATGTCCCCACGCCAATACGATCCGCTTCATTCAGGACCAGTCGGCGCACGCGCACGTGATCCAAAACTCGCGTGAGATCACCTTTATATTTTTCCAGCAATTGGCGAAAAATGTAACGACTCGGGGGACACAACTCTCCCTCGATCTTGATCTTAAACTCCGAACGGTTGCCGCGATTGAGTTCTTCGCAAATCTTGGGCCGCAACTCTTCCGGCACCAACAACAGGGGCTCTTCATGCATGGGGCTTGCGAAAACCCTGACGCCTTTGCCGAAAATGTCTTCATGCTGTCCAGACTCATCAACCCACTCGAAGGTGTAGAGCGCTCCCTCGTCCCGCTTGGAGTAATTTTCAATTCCCCTCTTAAGCAGACGACAAATTGTAGATTTAGAACTTCCGACCGGGCCGTGGAGGAGGATCACCCGCTTTTCAGTCCCATATCCAAGGGCGGCTGAGCGAAGGACGTTCACCAACTTCATCAGGGCGATATCTAAGCCAAAAACCGCATCACGACCACCGTTGCCTTCATCATCAAAAAATCTGTAGTGCGTAATTTGCTTTTTAACATCGACGTAGTCTTTAACACCCGCTTCGATGATCATGTCGTACATCCGCTGGAAGGCATTGCGAGTGACCTTGGGATTTTCTTTGATTACTGCGAGATAATCGTCAAACGATCCCGACCAAGTGAGATCCCGGTACTGGCCTGATTTGTAGTGACTCTTAATGAGATCGTTGATTGAAAACTTGCTATCTGTCGACATTTGCTCCCCCTCCAGTGGATGAGACCGGTCGAACGGGCTGAGTTGCTACACTCTCGGCCCCTTAGATTATTATGCCGGAGCGTGGTCTAAACCTCAATGAACTCTCGAGAAATAAAAGTTCGCGTGAATCAAAAAGCCATTAACCATTAAACCCTTCGTCTGGGTCTATAGCGGCTCTATTTTGGTTACCAAATCCAAGGCAACAAGACTCACACACTCTGAACTGAGTCACTCTCGTAAGAGTGCTTTTGGCTACCCATAAGAATGGGTGATCTCAATTTGATATGAAGTCCCATCTCGCTAAAAGTCCAGGAGAGCGCTCACAAATTGGGGTGCCCTGAAGCAAGGGGGCCCTACTTCTAACGTAAACGGATAACCTGAAAATCCTTTGGCGCGTCCAGACTAAACAGGTTCTTCTTCTGCTGAACTTGGCTCTCGTAGGTGACAAAGTTCATCTGGAGGTGGGCCTTGGGATGATCAATGTGGACGATTTTTCGGTCCATCACCCGGTCGGAGAACTTCATACTAATTTGTTCTTTTTCGCTGTGGCAGCTTGATAAGAATTCATCGGCTGACTTTTGACATGCCCAACCATCTTGCGCGATGGGCTTGTCAAAAAGAATATTGTAAAGCAGCACGGGATCAAGCGGGATTGAAATCAACGGCTGCAGCGCGGTTGGCGTGGGCTTTCCTAAGAAAAACTTTTTTTGCTTCAGCAGAAGGTACTTCACTTCATCATCGCTCAACACCAAGCTGGCCAAATGCCCACCGATGGGAGTGGTCACATCAAGACGAAGGCTCTCGCCCATCACGGCATTCATATCCACGTGGACAATGTAGGATTTATTTTGCCGCTTATCTTTGATTAGGACCTTGGATTGCCAGTATCCCTCTTTTTTGTCGTCATACCGAATGGGTTTGGTCTGGCAGGACCACAGGAACAAGGAGACCAATAGCAAAAGGATCAGGGCACGATTATTTCCCCGTACGGCTGGAAGCGGGAGTGCGAGTCTTGGCTTCTTCGATTTGGCGGTCAATGGACACCACCTTATCGCGAAGTTTTTTAGCTTTTTGTTCGTCCGTCTCAATGTCCGCCGCCTTCATGTACATCTTACGAGCTTTTTCGACGAGCTCGTACTTATAATAAGCATCTCCGAGATGTTCTGCAATAATGCTTTCGTTCGACTTTTCATTAAAGGCCGCCTCAAGCGTCGAAATGGCCTCGGCAACGCGGTTTTGCTTAAACAAGATCCACCCCAAAGTATCAAGAATGTATCCGTCTTTGGGCTGGAAGCTGAGGGCCTTGCGCGCCAAACTCTCGGCCTCGCCCAAGTTTTGATTCTGCTCGGCATAGGTATAGGCCAAGTAATTGAGCGCCTGAACGTGATTCTCGTCGATCTCAATGACCTTTTTCATTTTGGCAATTGTTTCGTCGGTATTGCCCAAACGATCTTGCATCGATCCCAAGAAAAACAAGAGTTGCGTATGGGTCGGAAATTTCTCGACCGCCGAGGTCAGCATTTTAACCGCTTTTGAATAGGCTTTTTTATCATCAAGTAAGGAGGCGTAAAAGGCGTAAAACTGCGGAACATCGTCTCGCTGAGCGATCGCCTGTTCCATCACCGAAATTGCTTGATCGAACTTGGCCTTTAGCTTGAGCAAGTAGGCCGCGTGGATGGTTGCGTCAGCAAAGAAACTGCTGCTCGGCGGAACCTGCTGGAAGTGACCAATGGCCTCGTCGTAGCGTTTTAGCTCTTCATACACCGCCGCCAGATAAAATCGCGAACGATCAGAATCCGGCTCAACCTCTAAGACCTTTTCAAATTTCTCTATGGCCTTCTCAAAATCCTTCATCTCGACATACAACAAGCCAAGACGAAATTTAACGCTAACATCATCGGGCTCATAACCCTCAAGATACTCCAGCTGCTTGGTTGCGGCCCGATAATTGTTGTCCTCGAGATAAACGTTGGCCAGTTGTTGCGCGACCCTGGCGTTGGGTCCGAATTTCTCTTGAAAGGACTCGAGCAATTCAACCAACTTTTTGGTTTTTTCCTGAGTTTCATACACCTTGGCGAGAGCTAAAACGGTCTCGACATCTTTGGGGTTCAGACTCAAGGCCTTGGTAAAAGACTTCTCCGCTGCCACTTGGTTTTCAGCTCCGCCTTGTTCTGAGCGAATGCGGCCAATGTAGTAATACGCCTGATATTTTTTATCGGGCGGCGAAAGCGTGGCCAGCTCTTCGAAGATCCGAATGGATTCGGCGTACTTCTTCTGTTCCGCAAGAATCGCCCCGATGTACACCCGAGCTTCTTCGTGCTTGGCTTCAAACTCCAAAATCGCTTGGTACTGCTTGAGAGCTTCTTCGTACATTTTTAAGGAAGAGTACAGCCCGCCCAATAGCAATCGCCCTTCGGTCGTCTGCGGTTCCATCTTCACTGCGAGCTCAGCATGCTCTATCGCCTCACTCATAAGACCCTGGCGCACATACTCCACGGCGAGGCGCAAACGAACGTTGACCGAGTTGGGATCGTAAATGAGTGTGAGCTTAAACTCCTCGATGGCTCGCTCGGAGTTGCCCTCTAGGCTAAAGGCTTCTCCCAAAGTGTAATGAAAGTCAGACTGGGTCTGCAAATACACTGAGTCGATGACGGGATTTTCTGTACTGCCCATGTCCGGGGGCTGAAAGGCCTCCGGTGCTGGGTTAAGGTTCGAGAGCTCAGAGTCGCGATAGCTGCCCTCTCCTCCGTGCCGCTGAAAACTTCCGCAAGAAGCCACCAATGAGGCAAGTAGGACCAGGATACCGATATTCTTTACCGTGACCATGTCACCCTTTCAAACCAACCCTCGCTCGGGTTCTTTCAATACATGTCGGTATCTTGAGAGGCGGGCTTGACGCCCAATCCTGAACGATGAGGCCCTGATGAAAGATCTAGACCAATAGACAGCACCACGAGCTTAATAAATGCGCTTGAAGTAGCCCAAATCATCGCCCCGAAAGACGACCTTGGGATTTCCTTGGTAAAGGCGATTCACATTCAGGCCGTCTTCGCTGTCGTTGCGGGCGTTCGGTCCGTTCGACCAAACCAGGACGTAGGCCGCATGCGGTTTTTTTATCTCAACGATTTGGAAGCGATACGCTTGACCCCAGGGATCAACGCCAATAACCCCTTCTTTACCAAGTGGGAACTGAGCGGCGAGGGATGCCATCTCGCGCTGGCCATCGCCAGTTTGGAGATCACTAGCCCGACTTTGGTCAACAAGTCCTGATTGATTCCAGCCCATAACCTGCCCGACCAAAGCCTCGAGGTCGCGCTGTGCCTTGCGGGAGGTCGGGTCTTCCAGGCTATTCCCTACAATCCCGACGAAGATCATGGTAACGGCCGTCATTAAAGACAACACAAGCATCATGTCTTTTGTTTTAAACTCTTGATTGTTATCAGGTTTTTTCAAACTATCGAAGCCCCTATTTTGCGCTTTGGTCGCTCATTTCGCATATCGGTATTTGGTCGTAATTTCTTGAGACAGTTCATAAAAATTAACCTTTTTGCACGGCGTCCAACTCGTGTAATAAGGGAATGGTGCGTGGCGTCTTTAGTGCTTGAATTTATTTGAGAAAGCACTTTGGGTAGGCTTGACAGGCCGTGGCGCCCAGGGCTATGTTTCCGCCCGTTGATACGGTCCGTCTTGATTACTTTGTGAGCAGTCAGCGTTGGTAGCGAAGATGGTAACAGGGACCGTAACCGGTAAGAACAACCGGGTAGGATGAAGAATCCTAGTTGAAATGGGGACAGAAAATTTTCAGAGGGAGGCAGTCTGGTGAACCAAGAAGTCATGTCTACAAAGGCAAATAACAGGACAAAAATCATCAAGCGGTACCAAAACCGTAAACTCTACGACACTCAGCAGAGCTGTTACGTCACTTTGGACGATATCGCTAAAATGATTCGCAACAGCGAAGATGTCATGGTGATCGATAATAAGACCAAGAACGACATCACTGCTGCAACGCTTACACAGATCATTTTTGAAGCCGAGAAAAAAGCTTCTCAATATGCTCCGCTGTTCACGTTGCGCGAAATTATTCAAAATGGAAACGGCAGCATTTCTGCGTACCTTGCGAAGTTGGGAGCTTTCCCGAAAGACTACGCTCAACCCCAACCTGTTCCAGTTTTTTCTGAGAAGGTTGAGTTGGCAGAGCCCGCTCGTGCTTCTACTGATGATGTTAAGCAGTCACTGGAAGAGCGTGTCGCTACGGCCGCTCACGCCGCTCGCGAAGGCAGCACTTACGGTGGTGCAAACGAAGTGACCCCCGACCTGCCCAATTCAAACAAGAGCTTGAATTCTTAATTGAGTTCTATCAAGTACTCGCTTGATAAAGAAAGCCCGGCCGAGAGCCGGGCTTTTTGTTTTTAAATTCGCCTTGTTCCTAGCTCTGATTCGTTACTAGCGAACTGACCGCCACGTCACAAAGGTCTTCTTTCCTGGCTTAACTTTAATTTCAATAGGCTCCATGTCCTCTCCAGAGGACGCGCCCTGGTCGCTCAGTCCTTCGGCGCGGATTTTATAGGTGCCGGCGGGAAGATACATTCGCGCGAGCTGAAAGGTCTCGGGCAGGGTCGACCACTGGCGAGTGTCCGCTCGATCGGCCAAATTCATTCCAATCCAAGCAAGCTGACCGAGGGTTTCGTTTTTCTGGCGGATCTGATCGGCAACGACCGCCTTAGTGGCAATGCCCGCCACACGCTTGGCAACGAGGGCCGCGTACTGATCGGTGAGCGTTTTGATTGCCGTGACCTCGACCGAATAGAGAAACTCCGTTCTAACTTCGCCGGCCCCTTCAACCACTAACTTGGCTTTGTCGGTATGTGAATAGATGGGAAAAAGCTTCGGCAGACGCGGCGACTCTGGGTCTGGGCGCTTACGTGGCCCCCAACCTTGCTGGTAAATAAACACCAACTCCCCGGCCTTCTTGTCTTTCCACTCGGGCTTGGCTTTGACTTCGGGAAACTGCTCCTGCCATTTTTTTAAATCCTCTTCGCGACCCGAGGCCGAAGCCAACCGGACCAAGTCCTCCTTAAGGGGCGCATACTGAGGAAATAGCTCATAGGCTTTTTTATAGTCGATGTAGGCATCGTCGAATTTGCGATCGGCTTCCCAAATCATCCCCGCCAAATAGTGGGCGAAGGGATTTTGTTCGTACGGTCGCTTGGCTTCGAACTTATATTGATAGAGTTTGCGGTTGAGCTTGCGAGTTTCAACCAGGGCCGAATCGTATTCGCCCATCATCAAAAAGTTGAGCGCCAGAACCGCATTGACGATTACTTTTTCATAGTCGTCGCCCTTGTACTGAACCATTCCCTCGTTGAGTAACAGCGACCCCGCGATCCGACTCAAGCTGTGGTAGTCCTTTACCTCAGAAAGTTTGTCGGCCAGGATGAGAGCGCGGTTACTTTCAGCATAATTTCCGGCAATATGAGCGGCCATGCCGTAATCAAACAAATAAACCAGTTGATCGTCGGACTCTTTCCAGGCCTTTTCCTTATATTGGGCCAACACCTGATCGGCTTTACGATTGCGAATCAGAGTTCGGGCCTGATCCGCCTGGTGGTCGAAGGTTGCACAGCCGAGAGCCACAAGACCAAAAAATAAAATGGCGAGCGTACGGATTGCGCTCGCCGCTGACTTCATCGAATTGATATTCATTCGAAATCTCACTCGAAAAATTACGCACCAACTCGTTGTTTACGGAACTTCTTGCGAATCTGCTTGTAATCAGACCACACAATAATGCCGGTCTTGAGATTCGTCATGTTCAAGGTCAACTTGTAGTAAACCGTTTTGTCTTTGCCGGCCTGCTGAACGATGGCGTCGAGGCGACCGTTAATAATAAAGTCTGCACCGACTTGGCCGCCGGCACCTTTTTTGGATTCGCGCTCAACCATTCCTGAGTCCTGGTACTCGTATTCTTCTTTAATGTCCTCACGAGCTTCTTTGTCGACAAAGGAAACTCGACCGCCGCGCCCCAACTCCACGCGGACCATGTCCATAATGCTTTGGGTGTCGATATGCTCTTCGGTTTTGTTTTGCAACTTAGTTACCATCACGATGGGCGGGCGCTTAGAACTCGTGATCGAATAGTGACCGGTTGCACTGCCGACGAGATCGCGGACAGCATTTTGCATATCCGATTCCGACCATTGATCGTTCAACAGATTCGTGCTGTTGACGTCCTCATCATAGGAACCTTTAACAAAGGCCTTCGGGCCACAAGATGACAACAGAGCCACAGATACCAACGCTAACAAAAATCCAAAATTTTTCTTCATAAACCTCTCCTCACAAAGAATTTTTATTCTAAGGAGCAAAAGTCCCTTTAGCAAGCACTCACGCCGCATCGACCAAGGGGCAGGCGCGACCCTTCGTGGTGTCCGCCTCGGACTAGCCAGAAGCCCGAAAGTTGCTTGCATTGCATCTGAGGCGGTGTGCCAGCTTGCAGGGAATTTCCCTCGCCTTAACCCTCTACATTAAGGGACCCTTGTGACCATTGCCTCCACTCATCGCGCCGTCGAACTCTTGCGTCCGGTAATGAGCTTGACGGTTGAAGAGTTTTGGGCTGTTGCGCTCACCTCAAGCAAAAGTTTAATCTCCATGCGCTGTTTGTTTCGCGGCACTGTTGACCTGTGTTTGGTACATCCGCGGGATTTGGTCCGCTTCGCCTGTACTAATAATGCTTCTGCGGTGCTGGTGGCCCACAATCACCCGAGCGGTCAGTGCTTGCCCTCTGTTGAAGACATTCGACTCACTCATCGTCTCAAACAAACTTGTGAACTGATCGAAGTCCCAATGGTGGATCATCTGATTCTTACCGAAGATGATCACTTCAGTTTTTTGGAAGCGCGATGGTTACTCGATCACCGAGAGCCCGAATAACCGGACTCCAAGGGCGAGCGACTGGGGCTCGGTACTGAGGCGCCCCGGCGGGACGGGAGATTCAGCGGGTTATGCTTAGGCAAGCGCTGAACGCGAACCACTTCCAGCTGATCGTTAAGTTGAATGGCATAGCCCTCGCGACGAGCGTTCTCAAGAAACTGACGAACATACTCTTCACGCAGGGACCGGTCATACTCGTTGACAAACTTGCGACGGGCCATCAGCGCCTGAATTTTCACGTCGGGATGACCTTCGTAGGCATAGCGATCGGCGGGCACGAGATCTTGCAGAACTTGTCCTTCGCGGTTTTCGACTTCCTCATGTGGAAAGCCTCGATAAGAGTCATAGGGCGTCCGCTGTAGGAGCCCGATGCGGGTTTCATCGATTGCCGGAGCAAGCTTCGCATTATCAAGCAGGGCTCGAGACTCGTTCATCTCAGAGCGGGTGGCGACATCTTGGAGTGCGCGGTCCATGTAGAGTTCGGCCTCGGGCGTGCCCGGGGCAAAAGAGGCCTTCGGCTTACTTGCCACCCTCGCCGCAGGAGTGGTCGAGGTGTTCACCAAAAACAGCAAGCCCAAGAGCACCAACGCAATAAGAACCACGTATTGTTTGGCCGTGTCGGCCTCAAAGCGCGGCAACCCGAGCGTCAACATGGTGGTACGCTCTTCGTTGCGAATCGATGTTTGTAGAGAGGTTTTCTCTCTCATGGGCTCTTCTCCTCTCTCCTAAGTGTTGCAAAAAGGCGGCCATGGGGGGTGGAGTAAGTACCTGTAATTATTAGTGTCTTGTAGTGAGATTGACCCCTCTGCGCTGCGACCCCAGACAGACGTCAAACTTGTGATCAACTGAGTCGCTGGCGACTGCTGGTGACGTGGCGAGCGCTTAGGCCTTGGCCGAGGCGGGAGGACCCGCGATGGGCAGGATGATTTTGAATTGTGTGCCGCTGCCGGGCTCGGACTCCACTTGAATTTCGCCGCCGTGCTTTTCGACAATTCCATAGGAGATGCTGAGACCCAATCCCGTTCCGCGCCCCAGGGATTTGGTGGTGAAAAATGGATCGAATATTTTCTCGATGGTGGCCTGAGACATTCCTTTGCCGGAGTCGCGAATCGCCACAAAGACGCGGTCGGCATCGACGACTCCAGTGGTGATTCGGATTTCTCCTTCTCCTTCGATCGCTTGCCCGGCGTTGGAGAGAATATTCATGAAAACTTGATTGAGTTGACTGGGATAGCAATTGATCAGCGGAACTTCGGCAAAGTCTTTGGTGATTTTAATTCGATTTTTGAACTCGCCCGTGAGCAATTTTAAGGTGTCCTCGAGACCCTCGCGCACGTCGACCTCTTTGATTTGGGCTTCCTCCAACCGCGAAAAGCTCCGCAAGCCCACGACGATGTCCCGGGTTCTGCGTGCGCCGTCTTCGCACGAACGAATGAGTTTGGGTAGATCTTCGACGATGTATTCAAAATCCACCTTCGCCATTTCTTCTTTGAGCCTTTGGGGAGATTTCTCGGCGGTCTGCACCAACCCCACCAGCTTGTTTGAGTAGTCACTCAAGTGGCTCATGTTGCTATAGATAAAACCAATCGGATTATTCAGCTCGTGCGCGATGCCGGCTACCAGCTGACCCAAGCTGGCCATTTTGGCCGTGTGAACCAGCTTGGTCTGGGTGTCGCGAATCTCGAGATTGGCTTTTTCCAACTCATCGACTTTGGCTTTGAGCTCAGATTGAGCCCGGTAAACCCGTTGAGACATGTCGTTAAAGCTCTCGGCCAGCAATCCCAATTCCGTATCGCCCGCATTTTGGATTTCGATATTTCCCTTGTTAACATCCATCGACTGCAAGGCATCCAGCAACTCGTAAAGTGGGCGCAGCATGATTTTTGATGAAATCAAACTCAGCACAACCAGCAGCAGAATGATCGCGCCCACGACCGAAAAAAAGGCGTAGTTTACATTTTGCAAAATGGCCCGCGCCGCACTCTTAGAGGCGCCAATACCAATGTAAAATTCAATATCACCCCAAGTAATGGGATGAATCCGAAAGCCGTGGGGGACATCTTGAATCACCAGATCGAAGTACGCCGAGGTCCCGCCTTCGAGAAGATTGCGGAAGAAGTTGGCCTTGTACATTTTTAAATCTTGATTACTTGAAAAGACTTCGTCGCCCGCTTTTTCTATAAAGAAAACCTCTAGGTTCAGACGGTTCTTGAGCCCGAGCCGAAAACCTTCGTCTAATGAAATGACCTCTTCGAGGTAGCCAACGGTCCGCCCCTTTGAGTTTTTAAGCGTCAGGAACACCGTGAGATCCACGCTTTGGGTGACGACTTTGCCTTCTCCGTCTTTTTGTGACCTGAAGTCCACCAAAGTGAGGACTTCTTTCGCCTGGGCCTTTTCGAGAAATTCGCCTTTGAGTTCGACGGGGCCGCCCTCGATGTTGGGACGGCGTTGGATTTTTCCTTCTTCATCGCGGTAAAGCGCGACTTCGAGCCGGCCATCGCGATTGTGCAGCCACAGGCGATGGGCATAGTGGGAACGCATACGCTCCTCGGCGAGTTGGCGCGCAGCTGAAAACTCATTCTTAGACATGTGAAAGATGAGGTTGCTGTCATTGGCTAGCTGCCGGGCCTGGGCCAGCAGTCCCGACTGAAAATCGCCGATGATGACGCCGATTTCTCGACTGTTGGCTTTGAGCCTTTGACTCAGCTCTTGGTCGATGGCCTGTTGATACTTGACCAGAGAATAGCCGGTGATGAAGGCGAGCGGCACCACCGAGAAGAGCAAAAACCATAGCATGAGAAGCGTACGGAGAGATTTTTTGGGCTTCCGTCGTCGTTGATTCATCGGCACTCGTGGGCTTCCGTCAATCCCTTACGGTTGACTCTTAGTTTCCTCAACCCACAGAATAAAACGAATTTTCCCCTCGGGCATCACTCGCCAGTGAGGGTCCTTGTAGATCCGGACTGGACCAAAGTTACGCAGCAGCTTTACCACTTCCTCGTAATTAGACTCTGGTAGTGAAAAGTGGAAGTAGCTCCCCTTGGCTTTGCGCCAACCCAACTCCACCTGACCGGCTTTGGTGCCGCCGAGAGCTTGAAGGCCTTGGGTGATTTCACCGGTTTTGCCATCAACTCCTTCGACGGTCATGAACGCCCGGTACACGTAGCCCTTCATTGGCTTGCGATCGGCACCGGCCGCCGGTGCGCTGGACTCGTCACCCGTGACCTCGGAAGTTTCGGCACCCGCTGGAGGAGTGGCGTTTTCCGTCGGTGCTTTTGCGGGCGCTTTGACTTCAGCCGTGGGTTTGGTCTCCGCAACTTTTTCCGTTGGTTTTTTGCCCTCGGGCGGAGGGACGGCCTCGGTGTTGTCGGGAACTTCGGGGGCCACCGGGGGGACACTTCGACCGTCGGCGATCGCGGTTTGATCCGCTTCGGTGTCACCCGGTCCTGGCTTGGTTTTTACTTCTTTGTTGACCTCAACTAACACGAATTGATTGCTGGCTTTGGGCAAAAAGTGAGAGATGCGCTTCCAAGGAATGACCATCGCAACCCCAGCTGCTACCACCGAAATCACCAGGGCCTCGATTCCCCACTTGACGGCATCTGGCCAGGATCGCCACAGGTGGCCTTCTTTGACTCGAACCCAAAAGCTTTTGTAATCGCGAATTTCCTGAAGCAAGGGAACCGAAATTCGAGTCTCGCCCAAGCGCGAACAGTATCCAAGGCCTTCGCGCAAATTTTCGAGCTCTTGCTGGGTTTCGAAGTCCGTGGGGAGAAACTCGTCCACGGCTTTTCGGCGAGCGTGATCGAGATTGTTGGAGACAAAATCGTAAAGCATTTCTCGACACAAAAACCGGCTCAGTTGCCGTTTGGGAGTCAGAGTTTGGTCGTGCTCTTGGTTGATCATCGGCGGCGATCTCCCCGCTTAACTGACCCGAGAATGTGCAGGCCGCGGCCCACGCGATGGCGAACGGTGCCGGCACTCACCCCGAGACCCTCGGAGATGGCTTCATCGGAGATCCCTAAAACGCGCGACCAGAGTACGGCCAAAAACTCATCGAGGTCCGCTTCCTTTTGAAATTCCATCCAGGGTCCCAGGTCGACTCCCTCGGGTAAAATCCATCCGGCCTCATAAGAAATCGCCGCCGGAAGACGTTTGGACTGTTTGAGTTTGTTAAAGAATGAGTTGGTTACGTCAACAATGACCGCGGGCCATTTTTCATCTCGATTGCCCAGACTTTTGACTCGCTGTCGGCACTTACGCAGGGCTTTGATCGCTGCGGACTGGGCAAAACGCTCGTCGAGTGCGGCAAAAAAAAAGAAGAGTGCCAGCAATCGAATTCGAGCTTCTTCTGTCATTGATCAGTCCACGGTGAGCTGCTTGAGAAGCTCGATCTCGTCGAGAACCTTACCCGAGCCCAGCACCACGCAAGACAAGGGGTCCTCGGCGATCGAAACCGGCAACCCGGTGCGCTCACGCAGCAGAACATCCAGATTGGCCAACAGCGCGCCACCACCCGTGAGAACGATGCCGTTGTCCACAATATCAGAGGCGAGCTCAGGAGGAGTTTTTTCCAGCGCCGTGCGAACCGCGTCCACCACTTCGCTCAGTGGATCCATGAGGGCATCGTTAACTTGAGAAGAAGAAATCTCGATGGTTTTGGGCGCTCCCGCAACCAAATCTCGTCCTTTGATTTCAAGAACCCGCTCCTCTTCGAACGGATAGGCATTGCCGATTTTGATTTTGATTTCTTCTGCTGTTCGCTCTCCGATTAACAAGTTAAATTGCCGACGAACATAGTTGATAATGGCCTCATCAAACTTATCGCCCGCCACCTTAATGGATTTACAATAGACAATTCCGCCTAGGGAAATCACCGCCACACCTGTCGTACCACCACCCATGTCGACCACCATGTTCCCGGTCGGCTCCGTGATCGGCAGTCCCGCACCAATGGCTGCCGCCATTGGCTCTTCAATCAAATAAACTTCGCGAGCGCCGGCCGAGTGAGCTGACTCTTTTACGGCGCGCTTTTCGACCTGAGTGATTCCATAGGGAACCGCAATGATAATGCGCGGGCGCACCAAACTCTTGCGAGTGCCGGTTGATTTATTAATGAAATATTTGAGCATGGACTGGGTGACTTCAAAGTCGGCAATAACACCGTCTTTGATGGGTCGAATGGCGACGATACTGCCCGGCGTGCGGCCCAACATGTCCTTGGCCTCTTTGCCCACGGCCAAGACTCGGTTCTGCATTCCGCGGTAGTTCTTCTGAACCGCAACCACTGATGGTTCATCTAAGATGATGCCCCGACCTCGGGCATAAACCAGTGTGTTGGCCGTTCCCAAATCAATGGCGATATCATTCGAAAAATAATCTGAAACTTTATCCAAAAAACCCATGATGCCACTCTTTTAATGATAGCTGATCAAACGTCCAGAAGCTTTCCCACTACTCTAGGCTACAGTTAAAACGGGAGTCAATACAGGAAGTTACTATGCTGTGTTGAGATTCTTGGTCGAACGCAAAAGAAAATTGCAGACGACTTCGGGACCGCGAGATAAATTACTCGTCCAACGCGGAGGGTGCCGTGTCTACAGCAGAAGCATTTCAAGTTGTTCACACTTTTTTTACGACCAAACCTGCTCCAAAGGACGCTCTCCGGCATTTAAAGCGTGGCCACGAAATTCGCTTATTGCTTGAAGGCCGCACCGAGTGCGCCCTGTTGTTTGAGGCGGGGCAAGTGGTGGTTGAGCAACGACCTTGCTCCAAGGCCGATGTCGAATTCACGATAGGGTCCGAATCCATCCGGCTCCTTACCAGCCACCCCGGGGACAGTGTTGGGCAACTCGGTGTTGATATTGTTAAAGAAATTATCGCGGGCAACGTAAAGGTTCGGGTCTGCGGCTCGATTTTAAATGTTCTGAGCGGCGGTTATTTGGGGATTATTGGCTCTGGCGGGCCGGAGTTTATGACTTACTTGGCCAGTCATGGGCTGACGAGCCTTGGCAAAATTACGGCGCTGATCCGATCACTCAAAGGGCGAAACTGACTTCTTCCAACCCAGCTCTCGACGCGCATGGGCAAACAGCCTTTCCTTTTCCTCGCGCTGTCTTGCATCGCTCCATCCATATAGGCTCGCCATGGCTTCAAGCACGCCCGGCAGAAACTTGGCGCCGTTTTTTTCTGAAGCAAGAAACAGTGGGCTTCGTCGCAAATAAAAATCGGACAAATGAAGGCACATCGTATTTTTAATCGCAAAAATCGCTTCCGCCTGCCAAAAGCGGACTTCTTCTGAAAAGTGATCCGGGAGCTGAGTAAATATCTCCATTAGTCGAAGCCCTTCCTGGCCATGCCGCTCTAGCCAAGCACTAATCAGTTTGGGCGTGATGCCCGTTTCACGCGCCAGCTGGGGCACCAGCCGCTCGCGTTTTCCGTAGGACTCTTGGTCCACCAACGGATTTAAGGGCTCCTTCGTTCGATTGCGTGCAAAGCGGGCTTGGTCCTCGGTGGGATAAAAACCGAGAATTGCTTCCACGGCTTGTTGAGACATGTGCCGGTAAGTCGTGTACTTGCCGCCCGTCACAAAGGTGATGTTTCTGGGATCGTGGAGGATCAGATGTTCGCGGCTAGTTCCGCTCTCTGACATCGAGTCGTCATGGACCAGAGGACGCACGCCAGAATAGCTGCTGATCACATCCTCTTCTTTGAGATCCGCTCCCGGAAAATACTCGCGCAAGATTTTGAGCAGATAGTTGACGTCTTCTTGTTGCGTGCAAACCTCTGCCGGATTGCCAGGGTAATCGGTGTCGGTCGTGCCAACGATCACCATCTCGTGACGCGGAATTAGAAAGATGATGCGCTTTTGGCTATCCGCTCCCATAACGACCGCACTGGAAACTGGAACCCGCTCGCGAGGTAAGGTCAGGTGGATTCCCTTTGAGGGGCGCATGAGCTTGTGCCAGGTCCCAAGTAACTCCTGGCCCACCAGGTCGGTCCAGGGCCCGACGGTGCTGACAAAATGGCGGGCGCGTATTTCAACTTTCGTTTTGGCAATTTGGTCTTCAGCAAGAATTGCGGCCACTTGTTGGCCCTCGAACCGCGCACCGGTCGCTCGCACATAGTTGACACAGGTCGCGCCCATCGCGGCGGCCGACCTTAAGGTCTCAATCGTCAGACGGTCATCGTCCATGTAGGCATCCGAGTAGGCATAGGCCCCCCTCAGACCCTTGGCTTTCAGAAATGGTAAGCGCGCCACGGCTTCGGTGGGGCTCAGTCGCTCATGCATCTCGGGTGACTCAAAAAGCGCAAGGATGTCATATAACCACATCCCCATCCCAATGAGTCCCATCGAGAACCGACTGTCATCATAAAGGGGAAAGACAAAGCGCAAAGGATGAACCAGATGAGGTGCCATTTCAAATAATCGGCGCCGCTCGGACAAGGCCTCGAAGACCAGGCCGAATTCCTTGTTTTCGAGATATCGAATTCCCCCATGAACGAGCTTGCTCGATCGAGAGCTGGTGCCAAAGGCGAAATCGTTGGCTTCGATCAGGGCCACTTTCATTCCTCGCGAAGCCGCGTCACGAGCAACTCCCGCACCCGTAATTCCCCCGCCAATAATGGCCAGGTCAAAGACTTGTTGGCCCAACTTCTGAATGTTTTTTTCCCGATCAGCACTCGAAAAGCTCACCTCTGCCAAGACACCACTCCTTTGCTGATGACACAAAAGCTGAATTTGATATTTTGGTTACATCGCGAACTTCAGACTGAACCGAGGTCCACCATGAAAGAAATGCCGCAAGCCCTTATCGATAACGTTAAGTCCGCAATCGATAGGGCCGTTGCCGAAATTTCTACGCCCAAAATTGCTGCCTTCGATGCTGATGGTACCTTATGGGATACTGATATGGGAGAAAATTTCTTTCTGTATCAGATCAACAAAAAACTTTTAGCCGGACTCCCGCAAGACCCCTGGGAACACTACCATCGCATGAAAAAGGAGATCTCGCCCAAGGTCGCTTATCTGTGGTTGGCGCAAATCAATCAGGGCCAACCCCTGGACCAGGTTCGGCGGTGGAGTGAAGACTGTTTGCGAGCGCAGCAGCCGGTGCCCACTTTTGCCGGACAAAAGCAGATTATCGACCACCTACATCATCATGGTGTGAAGGTTTTTGTCGTCACTGCGAGTATCAAATGGAGTGTCGAACCCGCCGCCGCCCTGTACGGTATTCCTCAACAAAATGTGTTGGGAATCACGACCAAGATCAAGAATGGCCACGTCACTGACGAGCAAGACGGTCCTATCACTTGGCGCGAGGGAAAGGTGACGGGTTTACTGGAGGCCACGGGCGGAGCCCCTCCGCTTTTTGCCTCAGGCAACACCCCCGGTGATCTGGCGCTTTTGGAAAGTGCCACCCATGTGCGCTTGGCCATGGCCGCTTCGGACCAAAAATCAGAACTTTTTGCTGATGAACTCCGCCTGGTCGATATCGCCCGCAAGCGCGGCTGGTTTTATTTTCTCCCCCCAAGCCACCCAAGCTAATTGATTCGCCTTTGGCCGTGGCCCGCCACCTTTGGCCCGATTGCCAGAAGGGCCGATGCCCGAAACTCATCGCGAGAAGCCCTCTTTCCCTTGAAGCTCCGTCCGTGTCAGAGTCCGTGTCCGCGTCGGTGTCGGAGTCCGAGTCGGTGTCGGAGTCCAGAAGCACCCACTGCAATCCGTGACCATCGGCCCGACTGCCAGAAGGGCCGATACCCGAGCCCGATTAAAGAGCACCTTCATCCCGCAGACTGCGGCACAGACAATAAGCACTGGCCGCGAGTTGATCCGTGAGTTTGCGAATTTCTTTAAGATCAAGAATTTCAATTAAGGTTTGAGTTTCGCGAATACTTCCGAGAGCGATCTCATAGAAACGCCGGCGATCGCGCTTAGACTCTCGCGAACTACCTTCGCTCAGGTTGAGCGCGATACTTAAAACCGCGCGGTCGAATTGATTTTTGTATGGCCCGCTCAGTCTAATCTGGCGGCAGAGTTTGGCGAGCTCAAGAGCGAGTTGGTAGGTTCTAAA
>JADZEO010000025.1 GCA_020850475.1 Bdellovibrionales bacterium
ACTTTGCCGCCTATTATGCCGCCCAAAAACAGGCCGAAGTCCTCAATGCGATCGCTCACTCGAATTATCAGATCAGACAGTCCTGGAAGGTCTTGGCTTGGCGGTATCGAGTCCTCGGCACCCTGGGACTTCGAGATTCTCCGTACACTCACCCGGCGTACGTTAACGCGACGACCGAGGCGCCTTACCCATGGAGTGAAACTCCATCGATTTGCATTACATATTCACCGACGTGGGCAGGAACTCCGCCAAATGAAAATTTGTGCAAAAGGGTCAACATCAATATTCCGCCTCTACCTAGCGTGCAAAACCTAGCGCCATTTTTGGGTATCAACGCGGTGATTTCCTCCCTCTCTCAAAATTTGATTAGTCAGTACACGACACAGTGCGAGCGCAAGGGGGCATTTAACTATTGGTTTGGGGCGATGTCGCTCATGGCCTTTCGAGTGGATCAGGCCCAGCGCAAACTCGCGATATTCGGATTGGCGGATAATTTATCGAGCGGCAATCCAAATGATTTTTTAGACATCGACGGCAACTCCGTCTACACGGGCGCCTTTAAAACCTTTGAAAAGAACCTGACGTTTGCCAACAAAGAAGACCCCTCTCAAATCAACTTTCAAATTTTTAACTCCGTCCACAATGGGCCTCGCACCAGCTGGCTCCCAGAAATTCAAACATGGCCCACGGTCTATTACACGGACATCAATAAGCAGGGGGGCTGTTTCTCAAGCCCTCAGCACATCAAAAATCTCCCTAGTGACCCAAGCGCGCGAGCGTTCCTAATGAGTGCTCTCAATGGAGCGCAATTGAAACCATGGATGGAAATGGAACCGCCGGTGACAGATGTCATGCACATGTCGATGGGGGTCGAAAAAAATCCTTGGTACATGGTCTATGTGGGCGTTCAGGCGGAGACCAGGCCGCGCCAATTGTTTTTTCCCTTTGGCCCCGCAATTTCAATGAAAGCCAGAGCCTATGCCAAGCCCTTTGGCGGCCGCATTGGTCCCTGGTACGGGGTGAGCTGGCCACGATCAGCAATGGAGTCTGCAGGCAACAAGGTCGACAGGCTGTTGCCGCCGCGAACTAAGCAAAACGGCTTAATGGACAATCCGACGGACATTACTCGTCTTCCCAATTACAGTCGCTTTCCAGGCGACACACTGGGTCTGAGATCTATTTTGGCTCTCAACGCACTCAAAAATTTGGCAAATTTGCGAACCGGATTTAACGAATATTTTGGAACTTATGAGATGGGGCCAGGGGTCGTCACAGACCCCTTGGCTTGGGATTATTCCACCAATACGCCTTCGATGGCTAGAAGCTATGAACTTGCAGTGGCGGCCCCCGATCTTTTTGACGCCACTTATTACTCTGTCGAGCCGAACTTTGGGATCAATTACTACCAGCGACTTCAGGCTAACCGCAACGTCTTGCCCTTTGGTCCCCCGACGGTGCTGCGCCCTGATCTCGGCTACCGAGCGGGGATCAATGATTTTGCCCTTTATTCGGTTCAAGCTCAAATGGCCTCAACGGCGGCCGCCAATCGCCGTCAATTTGAAGCGTTTTGGTACATCATGAACAAGGAGCATCTTTTGACCTCCTGGGCGCCAGGCGAGGGTTCGGTCAACTACGACTTTCCTTCCACCTTTGGGCAATGCGTGACTCCGGATGATGCTCTTACCATCAAAGTTCCCGGCTCTTGTGCTGCCGGAGGGGGGCGAACGGGATATTCGGTTAAGCTCATTAGTCGCGATTTGTTATTCTCAGATGCTCACACCATTGGCGGGGCAGGAGAGCCGGCGGGAACGATTCTGAATCCACCTGCGGGGCCAGGGTGGTAGGTCCTGGCGCTCAGCAGCTTGGTTGAAATGACGGTCATTCTCTTGCTTTGACTCTTGAAATCACCACAAAGCCTCGATCTAATGGATTGCTGGAGTCGCGCCATGTACCATCAGATCAACACAATTGAAGAGCTGCACATCGAGCTGACCAACAAGTGCAATGCCGCCTGCCCAATGTGCGACCGCAATTATTGTGGGGGCAGCACCCGCCCTGAGTTGAATCTTACTGAGTGGGAAAGAGACGACATTGCGCGAGTTTTTAGCCCAGCGCTTTCGTCTCTTCGGAACGTTCTTTTTTGTGGAACCCACGGCGATCCGATGATCGCCAAGTGGTCGCTCGAGGCGGTTGAATTCGTTAAGAGCAAGACCCGGGCAACAGTGGAATTTTACTCCAATGCCAGCGGCCGAACTTCTGATTGGTGGAGTGAACTGGGTCGGCTGTTGAGTTCGCGCGTCGGCGGACGAGACCGCCATTATCGGCAAAATGATTTGGGCATTTTTTCGATCGACGGTCTCGGCGACACCAACGCGATTTATCGTCGTCACACCAATTTTGAAAAAATCATGGAAAACGCCACGGCCTTTATTCGGGCGGGCGGAATTGCGCGGTGGGATTTTATTGTCTTTGAACACAACCAGCACCAGGTGGAAGAGGCTCGCGCGCAGGCCCAAAAAATGGGCTTCAAGGAATTTCGCCTCAGAAAAACCGCGCGGTTTAACTACTCGCCTCTCGGCCCCGAGGAGGGGCCGGTCTACTCCTCTCGCGGCAGTTTGGAATATTCGATTCGACCGCCGACGCTTGCCGAGTATCGAAATGACGAGGTCGATAAGTTTGAGCAGCTGAAACATATTTATGGCTCGGCCGATGGCTATTTTGAGGCGGCCAAAATCAGTTGTCTCTATCAACAGCGCTTTAAGCGGATCTATGTTAACTCTGAGGCCAAGGTGTTTCCGTGTTGTTATTTGGCCAATGATACGGTCGCAAGCAGTCCGGAGGCGGCCAAATCGGCGACGGCCAAGCGAATTCCGAATATTCGTCAAGACACTCAACAGAAGGTCTACCAGAAAACCGGGCTTGAATTTAACAGTCTGCGCCGTCACTCATGGGACGAAATTTTGCATCACCCCTGGCTTCAATCAGAGCTGGAGTCCAGTTGGACGGCCACGCTGAGCACGGGAAAGTTAAAGCGATGCGCCCGCACTTGTGGCGACGCCTACTCGCCGATCCTATCACAATCCCATGATGAAGAGCTTGCGCACCTCAGAAACAAGGAACAGGAGTGCCCATGAGCTTATCCCCGTCTGCCCCAAGCGCCGGTGAATTTGTTGCTATGAAGTACCAGCATAATCCACACGCCGCTTTTTCAGTTGATTGGTACATTGGCAAGCGATGCAATTTCGACTGCTCCTACTGTGCCGACTATCTTCACGACAAAACCTCACCCCATGTTCCCAAAGACCGAATGATTCAACTGGTAGACAAACTTCAGGCGGCTTATGGGGCGAACATTCTGTGGTCGATCTGTGGTGGGGAGCCAACCATTATTCCGCATTTAATTGAAGTCATGGAGTATATTAATCGGCGAGGTGCGCGCGACGTCTCGATCACCACAAACCTGTCCCGAACCACCGAGTATTTCGTGGAGCTTTTCCCTCACATTAACAACATCACGGCGAGTTTGCACTTTGAGGCGATGGGTCACCAGGCGCAAGCTTATGCGGAAAAGGTCATTGCGCTCGAGCAGTGGCGACGAGCCTGGAATCTCGAACACCCAGGGCGACGGAAGACCCTTTTGATTCGCTTTATGATGTATCCCGGTAAGTTTCAGCAAATCTTGCAAATGAAGGAGCAGCTAGAGCGGGCCGAAGTTGAAAAGATTGAATTTCGATACATTCGCCCCCTCCGCGGGCTGTCTAACGAGCAAATGCCAACTAAGAAGATGGGACTTGAGGTTAACCACGATGAGCTTGAAATCGACGAGCTCCACACGGATGGCACCCGACTTGTGAAAAAGGTCACTCCGGCGGCGCCTCGGTACGAGGCTCCGAACCATAAAATTGTTTCGAACGCAGATCATCACGCGACGGCCACCATCAAGCGGGCGGAGGAGTGGTACTCAACGGAAGAAAAAGAAATCATTCATCAATTGTTTTCCGGAGAGCCAAAAAAATTCTTAAAGCTATTTTTTGTCGAGGACGGTGAGGTCATCGAAACGGGTTATCATTACAATCAGCTGAACTTCGAGAGGAAAAATAACTTTGAAGGCTGGCTTTGTTGGGCCGGAGTTAAGCACATGAAGATCACCCCGAGCGGGGACATTTACATTGGCTCCTGTCATGTGGGTGGCAAGCTCGGCAATATCTATGAGCTCAAAGACGACTTCGTGTTACCCCAAGAGCCGGTGGTGTGTCCCAAGTGGCGCTGCACCGACAATCTTGATTTGCGGGTGCCTAAGGTTAAGCGCGCCGAATTTACCCAGCTTGTTGCCGATCGAATTGTTCAGGCGCAGCCAGGACTCTAATGCAATACTTGTATCGTAATCAAATTCGCGAGATTCATGTCGAGCCAACCAGCCGGTGTAATTTGGCTTGCCCGCAGTGTGCAAGAACCTTCAAGGGAAAGGGACAGGCAGAGCTGCCGCTTCAAGATATTGATCATGAAATCTACGCCAAGCTCTTTTCTCGAGAGTTGTGTGCCAGACTCGACCACGTCTACTTCTGTGGAAATTACGGCGATCCAGTCGCGGCGATCAATCTTTTGGACGAAATCAGTTTTTTGCGCGCTCAAGGTGTGCCCAGGATTTCGGTGTTTTCCAACGGATCACTGCGAACTCCAGAGTGGTGGCAGGAGCTCGGTAAACTTCTGAGTGCACCAGAGGACAAGGTTGCGTTCTCGATTGACGGCCTGGAATCGACAAACCATCTCTATCGAGTCAATGCCAACTGGGAAAAGATCATGGCCAACTGCCAGGCATTTATTCGCGCGGGAGGACGGGCTCGGTGGGACTGGTTGGTTTTTGCTCACAATGAAGCTCAAGTCGAAGAGGCCCGCGAACTGAGCCGGCGCCTGGGCTTTGTTCAGTTTAATGTTAAATCGACGGCACGGTTTGCCAGCGATCAAAGTTACAAGTCCGGCAAACCAGAGAGTGCGGCCAAAACTAGGGCCGGCGACATCGAGCCGGGTGAAAACAAAAACGTGAAGCAATTTTCCTCAGTGGTCGCGCGCTTTGGCTCTTGGACAAACTACATCAATCAAACACGAATCAAGTGCAAGTATCAGGGGATCGGAGCCCTCTATCTGGACTTCGAGGGCGATCTTTGGCCTTGTTGTTGGACCGGCGCCGCCAAATATTTTATTTCTCCCAACACGCAAAGAGATCAACTTGAAAAGCTGTATGCTCGCTATGGCCGCGGTTTTAACAGCCTGTACAAGTTGAGCCTCGATGAGGTGTTGGCGCACCCGTGGTTTTCCGGCGAACTGGCCGCGAGTTGGCAGGCAAACATGGATGCGGCGGTGCCTAAACTGCTCGCCTGTGGGCGCACCTGCGGAGCCGATTATGAATTCACTGGAATGATCGGAACCAGCAACAGCTCAATCGAAGACCTTACCAGCGAAGCCAATTTAATCAGGTAATTGCCTGGATCGACGGGCTGTCGTCGGGAAGAATTCCCGCCAGCACAACTTCATTTACAAGTAAATTGACCGGCGAGCGATACAAAGACTCAATCATCTGGGCCAGTTCTCTTCCGCGGACGCCGCCCCCCCGCCAGTGCGGCTTTTGTCGGTCTTCGGGGGTGTCGAGCATTCCCGGCTTAAGCAAAGTCATTCGAAAGCGACACAAGCCGCTTTCAATCCTCTTGCAACACTGCTGGTTGGCGACTTCGAGTGCGCGCTTGAGGACGCTATACCGCTTAAAACTTCCTTGGGGCATATAGGTCGCAAAGCTGCCAGTATTAAAAATGTAACCGGTCTTGCGTTGGGCTTCCCAGACCTCAAACACCCGATAGAGTAACTCGGTCTGCCCAGAAAAATGTCCGTTGTGGGCGTGATTAACAAAAATGTCGTAGTCGAGACTAAGTTCGGCAATTTTTAACTGAGTTGCGGAATTGCCAATGTCGTATCCGTTGCGGCGGCTAATTCCCCGCGAGTGCGGGGCAAAATACTCACAAAGGTCAGCGCCAACGCCCGAGAGTCCGCCCGTGACTAGCACCGAAGGTGGCTTCATGACAACTCCTTCAGCGGCTTGGTGGTGAGCTGAGCGTGGTCCGAATTGGCAGCAAGGCACTTGCGCTCGCAAATGATAAAGGCGGAGTGCTCGCTCCGCCAGCCGCCTTCTAGCTCCGCCCAGAGCGGGTCTGACAGAATGTCTTCGAGCGGCCGAAGATGCAGGCTGAGTCGGTCACGGTACTTAAAAAACCCGTCTTTGTAATAAAGGACGCGCTCCGGATTAACGTGTGAGGTCTTGCTCCCGAATTGATGAGACACCCAAGAGCAAGGATAGAGAAGACCTTCCACATCCACATACAGGCCGCGATAACCAAATTTGCACGTGGGCAAGATATAATGGCCTTCATATTTGGCAATAGTTTGAGTGTAAGATTTTCGGAACTCTTGATCGATTGCCGAGAAAGTGTTTTGGGAGGCCGCGAGTTTTGCGGGATGGGTTTTAAAGGTTTCCTTAAATCGTTGGGTGCGCGGGATCGAGGAACGAAAATGGGCTGAAGGCTCCAGCGGGTCCACTCCGGTTTGCGGGTCACGGTAGTGCATACCAAAACGCTCACTGAGGACCGCGTGAAAACTATCAACTCCCTTGGCTCGCGCGAGTTCGCGAATGGTGTCGAGGTGATCTTCATTAAAACGAAAAACAATTGTTGACCAGCGAACCAGGGCTGGAGATTTGACCGCTTCGGCTAGCCCGGCCATGATGGAGTTCCAGTCGGAATTCTTGCGGTACTGGTTGTTAGAGTCGTTATCCCAACCATCGATGGAAAAAATGATTTCATCATTAGAATTAAGGTGACTCAGGAGTTGTTGCCACCACTCTGAAGACTTGTAGCTTCCGTTGGTAATGAGAACGAGCTGCACTCCAGGGTGAGTGTCTTTGAGGTACGCAAAGATTTCATTCAATCGGGAGTTGTAAAGCGGGTCGCCCACTCCGCCCGAAAAGGTAATGCGCTTGACTTGCTGACGCAAAAAATCAGCAGAAAAAAGGCGACGGACAAAAGTTGGATCAAGTTCGGTCACGGGATAGGTTCCCGGGAACTCTGTACGAGTGCAGCGCGAACATTTGAGCGGGCATTTGGAGCTGACCTCGAGGTGCCAATTGTAGAGCTGCAGGCCAAATGGATTATTCACGAGGGCACCCAGGCGATTTGACGACACAGTCGACCAGTGAGTTTCCGCAAAAATAGGAGCGATTCATTTGTTGAACGGCGTATTCAAGCGTCAAGTAGGCGTTGCGCACACGGTTGGGGTAACCAGGCAAGGTCGAAAAGTAATCGGCACCGACCGAGAGGTCGATCGTGCGACGGCATTTCATGGCATCAAGATCAGCATAGACGCGAAGGAGTTGCTCCAGACAATCCCAATTGGGTTCAAAGTGAAACTCCAAAGCGGTCTGGTGCGTGGTCATTTGGCCTCCGGACCAGGAAGAAAGGAGTGCTGCTGAAACAATTCAGTCATTTGCCTTACGTCCTGATGAACGCTTTGAGTGGCAAAAGCCCAAAGTCCGCGTTGGGTGGAGCGAGCAGACCGATGACTTCGCGCCCAGAGGCGCCCCTTCTGGAAGGCATAATCGTACAACCGCATAAGCTTGCGCTCAGCGGGAGTTCGCTCGGGGGCGAGCAGTGGGTTGGGACGAGAAGGGGCTTGAATTTGAATGCCCTTGAGCACTCGGGTTTCGTAGCCCTTCCCCTGCAAAAAACCTTTCCGCAAGAATTGAAAGCGAGACATCTCCAACCAGTGTTCAACTTCCAGGGTTGGGCAATAAAGGAGCCGTAACTTTTGCTGCTGTAGTCGCATGTGAAAGTCCGTCTCCGCCCCGCCAAAGCGAATGCGCGAATTAAAATTAAAGCCGCGATCAAAAATAGCGCGCTTGTAAGAAACATTTCCGCCAATGAGGTTACGCGTCCAGGGATGATCAAAGACGGAACTTTCAAGCCAGTTCAGTGCGATTTGGTGGTAAACCCGCTCCACCAGGCTCGTGCCCGCGGGGAGAGAGTAGGGACCGCCAATCGCTGAGGCTTCGGGGTGCTGATGGTGCAGATCTAAAACGCGCTGCAAGTAGGTGCGATCATGAAGGCGGCAGTCGTCGTCCAAGTAGACAAGAATCTTTCCGACGGCATAGTTACCGCCCATGTGGCGCGCATGATTCACACCCAGTTTGCCGGTGACCAAAACAGTGCAGTTGATGGCGCGGCCGTACCGGCGGCGAATCTCTTCCTTGAGGTCGGCGTCCGGCAAATTGAAAATGACGAGAACTTCGAAGTCCGCCTTATCCAGCGTCTGGTGAACCAGCGACTCCAAGAGTCGAAGCAAAGACTCACGTCGATGGTGAGTCGGTATAACGACACTGATTTTCATCGGAAGGAGGTCAGCCAGCAGGAGCGAGTTACTTTCCCTGATGTGTTGACCTCAAACATGTAGGGAACTTGATAGCGTTTCATGAAGAAGGAGCGCGAAATGATGTAGTCGCTTCCAGAAAACCGCGTGGCGCGGACCTCGTTGACGTCTTCCGCGTCCTTGTAGGGAGACTTCATTTTGATGGGATCAAACACCGTGACCTTGGCCTGCCAGGCTTTGGGGGCAGCTCCTTTTTTGGTAATCGTCACTCCGCCCACATACGAACCTGGCTTCTGGGGCTGCTTAAGCGACTCGAAGCCTCCGACCGTCTCGACCGTCGGGAACGGCTCTCCGGGTTGAAATTCCTCAGCCACAAACGCATAGTGCATCCAGGGCTCTCCGACCCTGCGGCCATGGCGCTCATGATCGTACACAACATTTGTATAAACAACTCCGTCACTGGGCGGCTGATTGACGGTATACTCGATGATTCTGGCATCGCCGGTACAAATGTATGAGTACTCCGACCCTTGAGGGGCCAGGGTCAACTGGACGGCGCTTGAGGGAACCTTTTGGTTTTGATTAAAAGCCATTTTGTCGGCCAAACAGGACCGAACGACTTTGTCAGCCTCTTTGGTCGTGCGCGCAATAACAGCTTTAACAATCGGACTGTATTGAACCTCAGAGGTGAGGGTCTTGCCGTCGTTGTTCAAATTTTCGGTTGTGACCGTTAAAACAACCACTTTTTGCTGGCCCAGACCCATAATTTTTGCTTTCTCCTCCTTTATCACAGCCACGCTGACTTTGGCTTCAAAAGGAGTGGCTGACACCGAGGGGTCGGTAATGGTGAATACCCCGGCGTGAGACTTGCCAACTTGCAAGGTGTTGAGGTCGGCGAGATCGCCTTCCTTGGGGACGGCCATGCGAAAACTGCTACCCGACTCTTCGAAAGACGGAATGCCGATTAAATACTGCCAAGGCGAAACATCAGTGAGTATCGGAGAGACTTCGGCAGAAGAGGAGGGAGCTGATTTGGTCTTGGGTGCTTCGGTGCTGGACTGCTGAATTCCCCAGAGCGAGCCGGTGTTGTACAGAACCCGATGTTCCTCTTTGGTCGGTCCTGACCCGGAACACGAGTACTTAACGGCCGTGCCGATGGGAGGCGGCGTGACCGCATCGGAGTTGGCATCGGCGGGCGAAGCCAGTCCCAAACCAACAAAACAGATCGCCAACAATTCCCAGTAGCTTTGTTTCATCTCGAGTACCCTCGGTCCATCAAGGCGTGTTTATCAAGCGTCAATTATGCCCCGATTCGTTTGCAATTTGCAATTCTGCGTCCGCAGCAGGGCGCTGCCGCGCCAGGTGAAGCGCCGTCCCATTTTCCGCTAGGTGGAGCGAACCTCTTGTCTGATGCCTGAAGCGTTCAATAAAACAATAGGGTGGGAACTTCCAAAGACCTTTGGTCTGCATATGATTTTCGAAAAATCCCCTTTGACCGCATTCAACGTGTGGCGCAACGGAGCTTACTGTATCGCGATCTCTTCTGTGTCAGCTGGCTCCTCGGGCGTTATTGCAACTACCGCTGCTCTTATTGCTGGCCGTACGCCAGTACGCAAACCAAGGATCATCGTCCGACCGAGTTGATTTTGCGCACCTTAGACGAGATCAAGCGGCAGGCTCGCGAGCGAGGATTTAATTCTTTTCATTTTTCCTTTAGCGGCGGCGAGCCCACGATGCATCCAGGTTACTTGGAAATTTTAAAACACTACTGCGCCGACGTCGAAAACAGCAATTATCAGTCGGTCCACATGACGAGTAACTGCAGCCCCGGGATCAAGTGGTTTGAACGCTATGTGGAGGCCACCGCAAAACTTCATCGCGTGAGCATTACCGCCAGCTATCACGCGGAATTTGCCGACCGAAATAAATTGCGCGAAAAATTGTTGTTTCTTCAGAACAGTGACATCCAAATCACCATTAACATGGTGATGGTGCCCTCACGCTTTGAAGCCTTGTGGGAAGACGATTTGTTTTTTCATGAGGCGGGAATCAATGTGACCCTTAAGCCCCAGAGTGACGAAAAGGCCAGTCAGGTCGTTAAGGGCTACAGCGAGGAACACCTTGAGCGAATGCAACGAGGAATGCCTCAGCGCCAATACACCGAGTCCAAACTCAAGGAGACGGCGCGAAAGTCACAGCGGCCACGTGCTGCGGAGTTGATACCAACGGGAGAGTTTGAGCGGGAAAGCGGCGAAGCGGCTCCGCCACAGCTGATGCAAGTGGAACTGACTGACGATCAGGGCCAGCCGTGGTTTATGGATCAGGCCGAGCGGTTTAATGCCTTTGGATTTAATCAGTTTGAAGGTTGGGACTGCAGCTCGGGCTACCGAAGCATTGTGATTCGCGAGCCCGATGGGAATATTAAGCGAAGCTATAGTTGCCATGATCAACCATTGGGTCACATTGAAAGCGGATTTAAATTGTTTGATAAACCACAACGATGTCAGACGCGCACTTGTGTCAGCAGTGCGGACAGCAAGATTCCTAAACGTCGCGGGGGTTCGTCATTGCCGTTGTGGCCCGGAGACAAGACGGGCTTTTCGAGTCCTGACGGCGAGATGGGGGCCATGGAGTGAAACATTCGATACTGGTTGCTGGAAATCCAACCTATGGGATTGCAAAAGCGATGTTTGAGCGCTGGCCGAGCGCTCGCTTTGCCAGTCGTCGCAGTGGCTATGATCTAGTCAAGGAAGAGGGGCGCCAGAGATTGGCGTTGCAAAGCCTTGAAGCCGACGTATTCATCTGCTGCTCGGCACTGCATCGATTTCAACAGACTTTGCTTTTGGATGAAGTTTGGAAGTTGTGGTCTGAGCGCGGCAAGCGGGGCCACATCATTTGCCTGGGAAGTACGGCCGATCTGGGAGTGCGCCCCTCCAACTGGCTGTACCCTATAGAGAAGAAGGCCTTGGGTGCGTTTTGCCAAAATTTAGCTGAGCAAGCCAAACGAGGCAACGGGATTGCCGTGACCTACTTGTCTCTCGGATACGTCGAAACGCCCAGAACGGTCGAAAAGCATGCCACTAAAAAATTGCTGTCGACGGACTATGTTGTTGATTTGGTAGAATGGGTTTTGAGTCAGCCGGCGGGAATAAATGTCAATTCCATCAGTCTGGATCCCATCCAACCCGACGCCAGCCAAAATGACGCATAATTAATTTGGTCTGGCTCGTATTGCCAACCCCAATCGTGTCCCATAGGTTAAGCTTCTGTGGGGGTATTCGTGGCGACTCGGATTTTAAAACGACGCGAGCGTTGGTTCTTGTGGCCGGCGTCTGTGGAGCCCATCTCGGCGGAAGCGTTTGACCGCACGTTTTATCGCGCCCATCAGGGAGAGTATTCACATATTGTCATTGAGGCCCAAGGCTGGATGGGTTCGGGGGGCCAAGAATTGGTTGCTCGAATTCAACGAACGGGAATCCCTCTGGTCGTCCGCCTGAGGGCCGATCAGCTTGAGCAAGCCATTACCGAATCCCCGAGTCCTTCAAGCGCCGTTCAGTTTGAAGTGGTGTTCCTCGATTGGGATGAAAAGTTGGAACGAGGGCTGGAAAGGTTGGCCAAACTGGGTGAGGTTTGCCAACTCACATGGCAGCTAGATAGAACAGTGGGACTTCTCCCGGTTATTGAAAAAATACCGGAGCACCTCTGGCCCCAATTGCGATTTTTGTGTCCCTACAAAATCACCGCATCAGACCCAAACTACTCGATTGCGGAAGTTGCGCGGGTGCTTGAGGATCTTTCGCTTCGCTATCCGGCCCTGCAGATATCGCCGCCGCTACAATATGAAATTTCCAACCCCCAAGTCGATCGGCGACAAGAGCGCGAACCCCTTGTTACTCCCTCGATCCGAACGAGGCCCTACGCGAACTCCCCGGTGGTCTCCTATATTATTCCGACATATAATAATAGTTCTCGCTTGCTGACGGTTTTGCGCAACCTCATGGAGCAGACCTGTTCGGCAGGAAAGTTTGAGGTCCTAGTTGTTGACGATGGCAGCGTCGACGGTACGGAAGAGGTCGTCCGCAGTTTAATGAAGCGCCAGGCGCTCCCATTTGGTTTTACCTATCTTTATTTTTTCCGCGGGCAATCAAGAAGGATGGGAGACACGCAATTTCGCGCCGGTTTGGCTCGCAACCTCGGTGTGAAATGGGCGGATGGCGAGATTTTGTGTTTTCAAGACTCGGATATCTTAGTTCCTCCGACTTATACCAACCACCTAATCGAGGCCCACAAAGACCACGACCTGATTCAACCCTGTCGAGTGCAGGTTAAGGGGGCTTACTCCAAAGGGAGTCATCTCGCCAAAGATCTGCGTGACGAAAGTTTTTTGGAGCGTCAGCCCGGCGGGTATTGGGATACTTTTCAAGAGAGAACAGTTGATTGGAATGACGATCGTTGGCGTTGGCGTCATGTTTCAACCTTTTGCTTGTCGATAAAAAAGGAGCATTTTAAGGCCCTGGGTTGGTTTAAACAGACCTTTACCGGCTATGGCTTTGAGGATACGGATCTCGGTCTTCGGGCTCACCGGGCTGGGCTGAGCTTTTTATTGAGTCGAGAGCAAGTCTACCACCTCAAACACCCGTTTCTCCGGTCGGAGTATTTCCACAGTCCACTGGCGAAGGACCTCTTATTGAGTCGATCAATCCCTACGTTTTACTTGAATAATCTCGATCGCGACATCTTCTTGGCTTTACAAATATATTTTGATCGTGAAATGCTGAAAACCAAATGGAAGGAAAAAGTTCTTGGAAAACTTCGGAGCCCTACTGCCAACCGATGGAACCAAAGTTTACTCGGCCGCGAGGAAGCTTGATTTGCATTGGCCCCCGGTTTCAGATTTGACTTGCCGGTCATTTCTGGCGGTGGTCCGTGAGTTGCTGGAGACAAAGGCCAGTGCCACGCTCTTCACGGCGGTGCAAAAGTGGGCTTATGATAATGACCAGGGCGATTTCGGAGCCTTCGTTCGCCAGATGAAAAAGGTTGATCCCAAGTTTTATCCGCGCCTAGTTGAAGCACTATCGAATGGACAGATTGATTCTAAACTCTGGCTGATCGAGACGCTCAAGGCAGTTTTGCCTGAGCGGCGCTATCATGTTTCGCTATTGGGTGGTTGGTTCGGGATCTTAGGCTTGATGATGTTGTGGCTCATGCCCGAGCGGGTTCGCAGGGTGTGGTCCTACGACATTGATCCCGACTGTGAATCGGTCATTAACGTGTTGGCCCGGTGGCGCTACGATGATTGGGCAATTCGGCCGATTACCTTCGATATGTACGAGGTGCCGTTGGCGCCGCCCTATGCGCCGGATGACGAGCGCAACTGGATCTTTGCCATTTCCGAAAACGGACCGGATGTCATAGTCAATACGAGTTGTGAACATTTGGGCCGATTTCCTGAGTGGTATGCTCGCGTTCCCGAGGGTCGGGTGGTCGCTCTTCAGTCCAATAATTTTTTTGCCTGCCCCGAGCACGTCAATTGTGTGGCCAGCATTGAAGATTTCAAACAAATGGCGCCGATGTCGACTGTTCTTTATGAAGGTCGGCTGAGCTTGCAAGATTATGATCGGTTCATGCTAGTGGGAATCCGCTAGGGGATGGGTGTGATGGAACAGGATGTACTTCGCGAGCGAGTTGAGAGCGGACCAAAACCAGAGACCATAAGCCCCACTTTTTGTGTCCTGCCGTGGATTCATCTGAGCACTCGTCCCAATGGTCATCTCCGCCTTTGTTGTACAGCGAACGCCTCGTCGGTCAGCGCCACTCAGGATAAAAAATATGGCGGTGAAGTGGGGATTCTGAAGAATGAAAACGGCAAGCCGGCCAACCTCAATGAAACCGATCTTTTGAGTGCGTGGAACAATCAATACATGCGCGAAGTTCGGCAAATGATGTTGCGGGGAGAGGTTCCAGCCTCCTGTCGTAAATGCTTTAAAGAGGAAGAGGCGGGACATCGGTCGAAGCGCAATTGGGAAACGGAGTACTGGTCCAAGCGAGTCGACATTAATAAACTCCTTTCTAACACTCAACCCGATGGCAGCGTGCCGCCGACGATAACCTATGTCGATTTGCGCCTGGGGACCAAGTGCAACCTCAAGTGCATTATGTGTTCGCCCCACGACAGCTCTCTGTGGGTGAGCGATTGGAATGAGCTCTATCCTCAGATTGAAAATGCCGAACTTAAGGACCTCATGCAGTGGCGGAATCGTGGCAAGGTCGACGGCGCCACGTACAATTGGTATGCGGACAATCCTGAGTTTTGGAATCAGCTATACGACCAGCTTCCCCACATTCGACAGCTCTATTTTGCGGGGGGGGAAGCGACGATTATTGAAGAGCACTTTCGTCTCCTAGAGGAGTGTATTCGCCGGGGACACGCCCAGCACATTGAGGTCAGGTACAACAGTAACGGCATTGACATACCCGAGCGACTCTTTGAACTTTGGAACCACTTCGAGCGCGTGCGATTTCACTTTAGCATCGATAGCCTCGGCAAGATGAATGATTACATCCGGTATCCGAGTCAGTGGAGCCGTATTGAGGCCCAGCTCCGGCGCTTTGACCAGACCCCAGAAAATATCGAAGTAACCGTCGCCTGTGCAGTTCAGGCTCTGAACATTTACTACATTCCTGATTTCATCAAATGGAAGCTGGAGCAGAATTATCGACGCATTAACGAGTGGCCGCTGGGGGCGGGGCTAATTAATTTCCATCTGGTTTATCATCCCGCGCACCTCAACATTAAGATTTTGCCGCCCGCGTTTAAACAAAAAGTGGCTCGTAAATACGAAGAGTTCTATCAGTGGCTAGAGCAGCGATTTGCAGGGCAGCCGGATTTTTTTGCCAGCCAATACGGTGTCCCTCGCCTCAAAGGCTTGGTGCAATTTATGATGTCAGAAGACTGGTCGCGCCGAATGCCGCAGTTTCGCGAATACATTCGCCTGATGGATCGAATTCGCGGAACCGATTTTGCCGAAGTGTTCCCAGAAATGTCAGAGCTTTTAGTCGACGAAGCATCGGGGCTCTCGAGCGACATCTTAAGATAACGAGACTAGGTGAACTGCGCTCTAAAAGGGTCAAACTCTTGGCCGCAAGTCTTTGCGCAGGCGAAGATCTTGCCAGATGCGAAGGTAGGCCGTTCCCAGCCGGCGGGAATCAGCTTTTGGAAAAACGGGCCATCAACAATTTCGCAAAGCGAACTCTGTCGGGCATCAAGTGAGCGCAATCCATTTGGCAGCTGTTTCACCAAGGCCCAAATGTCTCCCGACTCGGGCTCGCGGTACCAGGGATAAAGTTGATTCGCGGTCCAGCAACAGGGAAACACCAGCCCCTCGCCGCTCACGTAAACACTTTTTTCGGCGGCCACCTTACACGTCACGCGAGTTTTCTCAAGGTAGGCTCGTAGAGAGCCATATTCATGCACCAGAGCTTCTTCGCGGGCGAGTGAGGGGTTAAGGTATTTGGGGTCGAGAGGCATTTCTAAAAAATACTCAAGTTCCCCTTCGGCGGAGTGAACCTCTTGTTGGTCTTTGACGACGGCCTTTTGATTACTAAAAAAGCGCCCTGTCTTTTTGAGTTGGAACGAGCGAAAGCCAAGTTTTTGGCTGAGCTCTCTCGCCGGTTCGACTTGGTGTTCATTATGCCGGAATACCAGGTAATCCCAGTGGGCAGCACCGCCGGCGGCGATGTAGGCCTGAATATTTCGCATCAGGATCGTCCACTTGGTGCCTCGTCGATAAATGTGGTTGGTGTCTTCCAGACCATCAATTCCGAAATGGCAAAGCGTAACCACCTGAGCGACATCGTGCCACCACTGCTCGTTGCGGGCGGAGCCATTGGTGAAGAGCTCGAGCCGAAGCTGGGGATTCAGCCGGCGAAAGTAGCGCAACACTTCAAGAGTATCGGTTGCGACAATGGGATCGCCGTAATTCCCGCAAAGATAAATTCGCTTGAGTTGCTGTACAAAAGTCGCGGGGAAAATCGTCTCAATGTCTGCTAACTTCAATTCGGTTAGGGGCAGATGAGGATTGATTTTTCCCCCGAGTACCGTCCGCAAACACATCGGGCATGAAGCATTACACTTCGTGGTGATTTCAAGATGCACAGTCGTAATTTGGTTCGACGAGTACATGGTGCTCCGCCCCTCTCATAAGGCATAATACAGTATGCTCAACGCGAAAAGAGAGTTCGAGGCATTCTTGGCGTAACGCCCCGCCCCAGTTTTGGCTCTCGAATCCAGGCTAGCAAAGTGAGGCAGACTCAGCTACGTTTTAACAAGCGAGGCGTGTTGGTGAAGGAACTATCAACCTTAGAAAATTCGACTTTTTGCGTGTTGCCCTGGTTGCAAGTGGGAGTGCGGCCGTCCGGGCGGGTTCGCATTTGTCCTTGGATTCGCGCCGTTTTGCACGATGAGCAGGGCAAACCACTCAACGTCGCCCAAGCAGATTGGTCTCGGCTTTTGGCTTCGTCAGACCTGGAAAAGATCAAGCACAAGATGCTACGAGGAGAACGCGTCGAGGCCTGTGTTCGCTGTTACGATCTGGAGGCAACTGGAAATCAAAGCAAACGCTTGGTTGAATTGCGCGCTCATCAAGAGAGCATCGCCCAAGTCCTTGAGGGCCAAGTGACGCAGCCGCAGATTTTAGAACTCAGACTGGGGAACAAGTGCAATCTCGGTTGCATTTCGTGTTCGCCAGATTCCTCGAGCTTTTTGTTTCAAGAGTTTGAAAACAATCAGGCCTCACATCAACAGTACCACAAGTCGTTCGTGGGTTCATATCAAACGATGAAAGCCAACCAGACTCCGTGGTTCGAGAGAGATGAGTTTTGGGCTGGAGTCATCGCACTACTCCCTGGTTTGCGGCGACTCTATATTGCCGGCGGCGAACCAACGCTCATTAAACAAAATTGGCAAATGCTGAACGAAGCTGTTGATCGAGGTGAGGCGAGTCACATATTGCTGGAAATGAGCACCAACCTGACGGTGATCACAGAGAGTCAAATCGATCTTCTAAATCGATTCCAACGCGCACAGGTCTATTGCAGTTTTGATGGGGTTGGGGAGACCTTTGAATATTTGCGGTTTCCGGCAAAATGGTCACGAGTTGAAGAAAATTTTCGGCGTTTACTTCGTGGTGCGGGCCCCTCACTCCACATCAGCATTACTCCCACCATCAGCGCCCTTTCAATCTGGCGACTGAAGGATCTTTACCGGTGGACCGAGCTCATTGCCGAAGAGATCGGCGTTCGCGTGCCAGTGGACTGCCACACGTTGCTTCGTGATCCCGATTACCAAAGCTTGCGAAATTTGCCAGCGAATCTTAAGCGACGCGCACTCGATGAGATTGAAGCGCTCTTAGAGCACTATACCGACGGATACGATCAGGCGCAGCTGGGTCGAGTCTGGCGATTTATCAAACACTCGGCGGGCGAGCCGGAACTCATGCGCGCCGGACGCCCCTTTATCGAAAATTTTGACCGGATCCGCGGGCGGTCCTGGCAGTCAGCGATCCCGGAGATGAAGGAGATTTGGACATGAAGACCTTGGTGGTGGGCGGAACTCAGGATTTTGGTTTGGGCCTAACCCAGTTTCTCGGTGAAAAGGCCTTCGGTATCGGGCGCACCAATGGCTACGACCTGACCAAGTCCGAAGTTATTGACCGAGTGGTCGCGATGTCTAAGGAATACGAAGTGGTGGTGGTAGTCGCTAACGCCAAAAATCGTCAACCCGAAGTGGTAGAGAAAATAGCGCTTGAGTGGATTGCCAGTGACCACCCAGGATATTTGATCTGCCTGGGCACCTCGGCGGTTTATCACGACAAATACGATCGAGAGCCTTCGGTTTGGAGTTATTTGCGCATGAAACAGGGCTTGAGTTTGTTAACCAAGTACATTGGCTGGCAAGTTACCAATGAAAATGTAAAAATGCGATTTACGAACATTCAAGTGGGTCGCTTGGACAATCAAGCGGCCCGCTCTCGGGGCCCATTTAAGACGGGAATCAAGTCCGAAGAAGTGGGTCGAATCATTCGCTTTCTCATTGATACCCCAAGGCATCTTTGCATTCACGAGTTGGTTATCGATCCCAAATATTAGGACCAAGAATTGAAAAAGAACGAACCCGGCCGCTTTTGCATTGTTCCCTTTGTGCAGCTCAATACCCGCGGCCAGGGAAATCTGCGTGTCTGTTGTACCATCACGGGTTTGCCCTATGGCATTCCCCGGACCGGAACGATTGATGAGGTTAATGCCAAAAAGTCTCCCGCCACAAGAGAGACTTTTGACTTAAGGGTCGACCCGATCTCTGAAGTTTGGAACTCCGAATTTATGCGCGACTTTCGGATGAAAATGATTAACGGCGAGTATGTGTCCAATTGCGAGAAGTGCTTCTATCTTGAAGACCGGGGCATCAATAGTAAGCGCGTTAATCGGAATCTTCTCTTTGGCGAGAGCCATGCTCACGTCGTTGCCGAGGCCCAGGCCACGGGTGGCAAAATTTCAACGCTCCCAGCGTGGTGGGAAATCCGCTTCAGCACCAAGTGCAATCTTTCATGTCGAATGTGTACGGCCTCTTTGAGCACGAAGCGGCTTTCGGAACTTCAAGCTCACCCGGAACATCTCAACGCGGAATTAAAAGGCGAACTTGAGATGGCGCAACGGCTCTTGGTGGGCGGACACTTGGGGGACAGCGCCCTGTTTCGCCAGCAGATTGACGAAGTGATGAAGGACGCGCGCTACTTAGAAATGCGCGGCGGAGAGGTGTTTGCCGATCCAGAAGCAGTTGGTTTTTTGGCCAAATTAGCTCTGGAGACCAAGCATGCCCAACAGATTCGACTGGATTTGACCACCAACCTAACAACCTTGACCGACCATCACTTGGATATTCTCAATGGCTTTAAGCGCGGAACCATCAAATGCAGCATTGACGGATTTGCCGAAGAAAATGATTACATACGTTATCCTTCAAAGTGGTCAGTAATTGTTAAAAATCTGTCGCGCCTTAAGCACCTCCATAAGGGCTGGACCAAGGTGATTCAGCCGACGATTTCCGTTTACCAAATTTGCACCCTCCACCGCCTGTTTTGGTTCCTTGACGAGTTTGTAAAATCCAACGGGCTGGAACTCAGCTTGTCGCTCACTTCGGTTCGCGATACCCCTCATCTTGATCCACATCTTCTTCCTTTGGCCGTTCGCCAAAAAGCGGTGCCGGAAGTAAATAAATTTTTGAGTCGAAGCTACCTTTGCAACCACAGTCCTCACCGCGAAATGAATCGCAAAATGTTGTGTGGCCTTCTTCGTAGTCTCGAGGATCCTCGTCTTGCGACTGAGTCTGAGCGCAGGGAGTTTGTCAGTTACACCCAAGCGCTTGATCAAATTCGCGGGCAGTCCACGTTGGCGGTATTTCCGCAGTTAGCTGCTATTTTTGAGGGCACGCCCCTTAGAGTCTTCTCAGAAACACAAAAAACTAATTAAAAACAACATGTTAGCAATTATGAAATCCTCCGATTGTCCTAAAGTAAGACAGGACTTCTGTCGATAAGACTATTGTGATGTCTCGTATTGAGCCCGGTTGAACTGTTGTTGGTTGAGCTCATAGAATAATTAATAGCCAATAGGGTGGGTAAGAAATATGAACCGATTTCTTCAGCGATTAAATTGTTCTTTAATCATACTGGCCTGTTTTTTTGCACTACCGGCGACCGGCACAGGAAGTGGTGGAGGAACTTCAGGAACCGAAGGTGGCGGAAACGCTGCACCTGGCCGCAACCCCAACATCAATCAAGGTGCTCGCCGCGGGGAGAGTTCCCAAAACCGGGGAGCACAAGTTAACTTTGCTGCCGGCGTGGTCTTTACCGGCATTTGCGCAACAAGATATGGATCATGGGCGTGCCCAATGGCCGCAATGTCTTTCCTGCAGGCCGCGCACGACATGGCTGCGTCTGGTGACTCGGGTGATGTTGGTGATTTGACTGATCCAGGAGGATGGTACACACCCCCTCCCGGTACGCCAGGGGGGACTACTCCAACGACTCCTGGGACGCGCCCACCTCCTCCCGGACCTGGCGGTGGCCCGACGACCTTTGCGACCATCAACGAGAATCTCAGAAATCTTGCCAATATGGGTTACCGTGTGAATCCTGCCACGGGAACCGTCTCGACACCTAAAGGTGATATGCCGATGAGTGCCTTCTCAAGTCCCCAGGCCATGGCCGAAGCGGGCTTTGACCAAGCCTCGGTGAATGCGGCCAAAGAAACTCTCGACAAACTTAACGCTCAGTTTGGTGGAGAGGCGGGCGACAAAGCGAACGTTGTGGCCATGGGATTAGACTCTCGCGGCGGCGGCGGAGGCGGAATGGGCGATGGCTCAGAAATGGGCGGCGGTTCTGGCTCTGACCCAATGGCCGCTTACCTGGCGTCTTTGAAAAACAAAATGAACAACGGTCGCGGACCCGCAAGCGTAGCTGGTATGCAACGGATGGCGGGTGGTGAACCGATTGGCGTAAAGATGGACAACATTTTTGAAATGATTCATCGGCGCTATCAGAAAAAGCGCAAAGCCAATACCTTTATCGAAACCAACTTGGTTGAGCCCGCAGCTAAAGGAAAATCCAACTTCTAAAGCTCGCGGCGACTAAGCCAAGCGCAATACTTGAGAAAGGGTCGTCCGCGCCGAAAGCGAAAGATTTCGGCCGAGGACCGTTTGGTCAAGCACACAACCTTCGGCCACGGTGGTGGCGTCACCAATTACGGCGTATTTTTTAATGGTCACGTTCGAGCCAACGGTTACGCCATTCCCCAGTAGGCAAGGGCCCTCGAAGCGAGCCGAGGGATCAACGGCGCAGTCTTTGCCAACGATGAGTTGGGAATTCTGTGGAAAGAGCACTCGCCCATAGTGATAGAACAATTGCTCAAGAAACCGCCCCTGTTCGTCGCCACCGAATAGGTGCAAGAGGCACTGTTCAGTCGCGGCGAGAAAGTCCTGCTCACTTCCGGTTTCATACCAGTTGTTTTCGGTGAGAGTACAGGCCACTCTCTCCCCAGCGGCCAGGCCCGCAACCAAGCCATCATACAAAATATTTGAGGGTTGCCCCTTCGGAAGAAAGGCAAAAACCCGATCACTCAGTGCCATAAAGCCGGTAAAGTGCAACCCCCGGAGACCCCCGGAGGGCGCGGCTTTGCCAAAGCCATGCACCCGGCCCTGCGGGTCGCACCAAACGCCCCCGAACTTCGAGCCCACTTCGGGGTGCTCGCAAACGAGCAGTGTCGCCAAATTTTTTTCTCGAGCATGCTGTTGCCACAACTCCGTCAAGCCCGTCGGCGCAAGCAAAACTTCGTCGCCGTTGGCGACGAGAAAGCTTTGTTCTCCCCGCAGTAAAGACTCGGCGTTCATGATTCCACCGCCGCTACCAAGTATTTGCGGAGACTCAAAAGTAAAGGATGTGTTGGGGCAGCCAATAACCGCCGCGGCCGCCTTGACCGTCTCGGGGCAATGGTGGGTGTTAACGACAAGCGTGGTAACACCCACCCGTTGAAGGTGGAACCAAGGAAAGCAAATGAGAGGCAAGTTAAGAAACGGCAGGGCCGGTTTCGCTGAGCGTAGGGTGTGAGGACGCAGGCGTTCGCCTATTCCCGCAGCGAGGATGATCGCCCTCATAAGTTTTCATAGTCCTTTTCAAGGAAGCCATGGTCGCGAATCACTTGAGCCATAAACTTGTATTCCGGGTAATACGCAATGTGCTTGACCACCGTCTCAAGCGTCGGCCGAATGTATTTGAGGTAGCGCTTATCCCCACGCATGTTGAGAAAACTCGAAAAACTGCCACAGGCCTTGAAACAGCGTTGAATTACTTGGGTGTAAAAGAGGTCGTCAAAATGGTCGCGATCAATTTTGTACCCAAAGTCAGCCTGTGCTCGCTCCAAATAGTAACTGAGTATAGTCTCGCGAGAGGCCTCATCGAGCGCCACGTACGAGTCATAAACTAAGCTAACGAGATCGTATTGGACCGCACCCATGCGCGCGTCCTGAAAATCAATGACCCGCATTTTTCCCAGCTTTAACATCAGGTTGCGGCTATGATAGTCGCGATGACAGACACACTTGGGCTCACGATCAAGTCGAGAACAGATTTGATTAAAAATCTGATCCAATAGAGCCGAGTCTTTGGCGCTAAAGGCTACGCGGCCCAACTTTTCAAAAAGATGTTCTCGGCCGTAATTCATTTCCCAGAGGAGTTTGGCCGTATCAAAGCTCACCCGAAAGGCTGTGCAGGGTGAGGCGCTATCGCGAGTCGCTAAAAAGTGAATCTTCAGGAGCTCATCAATTGCGAGCTTGTAAAAGGGAAGGGCCAGCTGCTGATTTTGATTTTCCCAAAACTTTCTTTCAAGCGTGAGATCGCCCAAGTCTTCGAGAAGAACTAAACCTTGAGCGGGAGTCAAGTGAACCACCTTGGGCACCTGAACCTGGTGTTTTAAAAAGTGACGTTGCACCGACAGAAAGGGATAGTTGCCGTCATCTTCAAACGGTTCCCACTGCATCAACACCCACGAGCTTTCGCCGTCGATCACCCGGTAGTAGCGGCGCGCACTGGCGTCGCCCGCGAGGGGAACCACTTGAAACTCCGGTTTCTTTAAAAACGAGGAGATGAATTCAAGCAAATAGGGTTCAACATTATGAGCAAGAGGGTCGGCCATTTACTTATGGTGGCAAAATCAAGGGGTGGAGACAACAGAAAAGCGCAAGGTCTCAAACGAGGCGGTCTTCGAGCGAGTGCCCCGTGAGGCTATCATAGAAAAACTCAATCACGCCGTAGTTTAAGTAATGCTGAAAGTCTTTTTCCATTTTGAGGTTTGCTACCGCCAGGCGACGCAAAAGAACTCGTAGGGATTCGTCTCCATGGGCCACGAGTTCGGCATAGGGAATGACCGTCGCCGCAATTACTTGCGGACAATCTTTGGTTCTTGGTCCAGACAACCAATCGATGAGATTGATGCGCTCTTCTTGGGACACAGAAGCAATGTCGGGAATCAAAATTGTGGCGTCGGTGATTTCTTCAAGAAAGTGCGTATTGCGTTTTGCTTCGTCCGAAAGGTCACTCCACTGGACGAAGATCTGACGACCCGACAGTTGGTGAATTTCCACCGCCATCTTTTGGGCGTCACTAAAAGTTCTAGCTTCGATCAAACACGGAATCGAAAATCCTCGCCGAGTTGGCGCGGTCAACTCCTCGTAGTCTAAGAGGCGTGGCGATGGTGCGACCGGTGGACGGCGAAAGCTCGACAAGCGAATCACATTGTCGGGAAACTCTGCCAGCTGAATTTCGTTTTCCAGGCGATCAAGATCTTCGAGTGTTGCGGCGGTCATGAGCGCCGAGTTGAGTAGAAGATCAATGAGATCCTCAATTTCGTGAATTTGCTGGGCGGAGAGATGTTCTGCGCTGGAGAAGCGGGCAAAGCCCCAAAGCTGTCCATGCAGGCGCACGGGCAGGAGCAAACTTCCATCAAGAGTCACGGACGAATTGTTGGTTAACAGGGAGTAAATGACTTTCGTCTCAGAGCCGTCAGCCATTTCTCCTGGGAAGGATTGGTACCGAAACTCACAATGATAGCGAGCTTGAATAAGACTC
>JADZEO010000026.1 GCA_020850475.1 Bdellovibrionales bacterium
CGATCGGCCTCGCGTAATGCTTCATCGCGGTTGGCGAATTCCAAGCCCTGCTGTCGGAGAATGTTCAAAAACGCCTCTTGCATGGGATTGGTCACTGAAGCCCGACCGGCAGCATCGGCAAATTCACGGGCGCGTGTAGCAAAGCCGCTCAGAGCCGCAATATCACCTTCACGCAAAGACTCCTCGAGAACCTCGCGCAGACGAGCACTAGAGAAGCTCATCATTCTGGCCAACTGGCTTAACAACGGAGCGATTGACTGGTCTCTGAGAGGATCGCGAGTTCTCGACGTAGCCGCAACCTCGTTATAACGAGACATTGCGACGTTAAACAATTTCATCCCCTCGCGAACCATTTCTTCTGCCTTAGAAAGCAGATCGCTGTCGGCACGGTCTTTACTTCCCAGCTGACGAGCAAGATCCAAGGACTCCTTCGCCTGGTTCAGTTCACGCAACATAGCGGTGACCGTACGACCCTGGTAGGTTTCGCGGACTTCAGTAATTCGTGTCTCAGATTCTTTGGCGCGTTGGGCTTCTTTAACCGCATCATCAACAATCGCGCGATTCACCGACAGGCGCAAACCTTGGTCATTCGTCATTGTCTTTGGAATCTTCAGCTCCAGGCCCTCTGCGCGGTAAATGGACTCAACTTTGGCGGCCATCGGGTCGAACTCAACACCATTGCCTTTGAGTGTCGCTGCGGCCTTTGAACCCGGCGCTGCTTCCGGAAGTTTTTCACGAAAGCGCTCGGCCAGAGGTCGCTCGATGCGACCAGATTCGCGCACCGCGGGCTCTGCCTTACCACTCGATCGTGCACCTCGGGCCTCGATAGGCAGGGCAAGTAACAAAGAGACAACTACCGGAAATACGTGCAAACGATTCATGGTTTAAACCCTCGTTCTTCAGTGTTTAGAACCTATTCAAGCTGCCGAAATAGGGCGCTCCTTGCGGCGCAAAACCCTCGTTACTTTCAGCTTTCCTCAGGTCGTATCTATTGGGAGACCATGTTGCAACCCGAGTGCCACTTTCTTACCGGAATCGAACGTCAGAAACAATTCGCCGGTAATTTGCTAACTCCTTAGTAATTCCGAGCATTTTTCTAAAAGCCGCGAGTGCCAGCTGACGTTGATCTTCATTGAGATTGTCCCAAGCGGGCGCGCCTATTGCGCGGATTTCCTCAGTTGCCGCCAGCAACTCTGTAGAACCTACACTCAAGTCTGGATAGATTTTAATGAGCTGACGGAGCATTTCTTGGCGACGCTCCCAATCCCGAAACGGAAAAGCCTCTAGGTCAGGATCATAGCTATCCACCTGAGACTCGAGATGTCTCAGGACCGCGACCATTTGCGGATCAGCCGGGAGTCCCATTTTAATTTTGAGCGCCTCAAGATTGAGAACCAGCCAGCTCTCGGCGGTTGCCACTTGAGAGTCGTCAATCTTGCCGTCAGACATTTCCTGATAGCGCAGTAACATGTCGAGACTGGTAAGAATCCAGTTGCGGTTCTTATTGAAGATGATCTCGGCTTTTTGCATATTTTCTCGAGATTGATATCGTTGGTCTTTGGCAAACATATCCATAAAGATCGGTTTCAAAACGTGGTTGAGGTAGACTTCGAATTCGATCCGCGATGAGTTGATAACCGGATTGTACTTGTACCTCTCCCAGCCACACTTACGAATCTCTTCGCGAGAGATATACTTCGGGGGATACATGTGGCCTTCGCCGTGAGGCAGAATCTGCTGCCGACGAACCGGCGCTCCCCGGCCCGTGAGACGGCCACGCGATCGTTCGCGATACGCCTGGGTATAGGAACAGTCGCGAAGGTGCAAATCGGTATTGAGATATTCCTTCTGTCCATAAATTGCCGGCAGAAATTTCTCTCGCAACATCCGTCGATAACTCGCGTCGGCGGCATCCAACACCTGATTGAAGTCTCGGCCCACGTAGTTCGACCACCAATACTCAAATCCTGAGCCTTCCTGACCTTGATCATTGACCAAATCGGGATAGAGATTTTCCGCCACCAACTCGATCAATCGGACATAGTCCTTATTTTTGTAACGAACCGACATGAGGTAAGGATCGACCGGCTCATATGGCGTCATGTAATAGTCCATCTCACTGGTTTTAGGAATTTCGGCATCGGTCACCGGTGGCGGAGCCGCGCAAAGAGCGGACTCGCTCACCTCGACCGGGATGAGTCGCGGCGGAGTAAAGTCCATCTCAAAGCCAAAGGCGTCTTTTACGCTTGAGCGCGGACGCTCGCCCCAAACCATGCTCCAGCCCCGCTCCGAAGTGTCGGCTTTAAATCCCGGCAACACCCGCCTCCACCAACTCGGTCGCTTGTCCAAATCCAGTCCGCAGGCCATCGCCGCTAACAAGTGGGTCGCGACATTTGGAGTACTGACATCACCAACGTTCTTGGAAAACAAGTTAACGTCAACTTTTGCCGAGGCAATTAACGCCGAGATCTCCTCGAGGTACACTTTCGAGTACTCACTGCCACCCGGTCGAAAATTTCCAAATCGTCTTCGGCTTTCTGAGAAATAACAAAAGGGTGGGGTCTGAAGTTGCTTGGATCGAGCCACCAATTGTTCCGTGTACTTCTTAATTGCGTCCCGAGCCTGCTGACGTTGCTGAGGAGTCCCTCGATCGGCCGCCCGCTTGAGCGCCTCGAGGTCAAGATTCAGCTCTGTCCGCAAAGCTTCGGAGGTCGCCGTCAGCGACCCTTCGATTTGACTGACACAGTGATCGCGGTAGTGTTTGTCGAGCTCCCACACTTTATTCAAGCCCTGCTTCACCTTGGCCACGTCGCCCGACATCAAATCTTGTTGAATCGCTCCTAACTGATCAACCATCGCTCGACGGTGCACTTCAAGTTGGGCCATTAGCTGACCCTCGTTTTCTCCCTGTTTTGGTTTCAAATATTGACGGAGCAATCGGGATGCATCTGGAGACTGTAGGATTGCTCGCCAAACCAGCATCGAGCCCGCCTGCAATCTAATGTTGGCCTCCTGGGATCGCCGCATTTCTTCGGTCGTCCACTTTCCATCTTCAGAAATGTACTCCTCTTGAGCGGAACCCGTTATGACTCCATTCATTCCCGAATAAGGATTGCGATCGCCAAACACCAGGCTCGAGCGGGTTCGAACGCGACTGACAAAGTCCTGGTAAAACGAATGCGTCGCCGCGTACTTATCAACTAAATTGAGAGTGTGTTTGGTCCAACTCGAGTAAGAAGCATTCACTTCTTCGATATGCATGTCGCGCCAGTCTTTTTGGTCCGCAGCGTATTCATCTAATAGTTGCAACACGGTACCGTCATAACAACGTAGCCCCTCGCCTCGCTCTATGA
>JADZEO010000027.1 GCA_020850475.1 Bdellovibrionales bacterium
ACCGCAGCTGATCCTGCTTCTCGCCCTCGATGGCAATGCCGACCGTAGAAAAATCTTTGGTAAGGCCTTGATTGTAACTCTTCGCTCCCTTGATCACAAAAAACCAACTCGCCCCGGAAGCTGCCGTTTCAGGATTGAGCAGCCGTTCAAAAGCATCAACAAAGTGTTGGGCCTTGAGGGGAACTCCATCTGACCACTTGACGTCGGTCCGCAAAGTCAGCACCCACTCCATGCCGCCTTTGACGGGATCCCAGTCGGTGGCCAAGCGGGGCTCGAGCGGGAGATCACCTTCCTTTAAGTCAAAACCAATCAATGGTTCCATGAGGTTAAAAATGACGATTGAGGAAGCCACGTCGGTGGCCTTGGTCCAATCCAGAGTCGGTGGTTCAGTGGTGAGGTTATAAATCAGTGTCTCAGAATGGGAAAGATCACCGACCATCTTAACTTCGTTTTTGGAGTTGGTGCAGGAGGTAATTAATAGGAGGGATCCGATCTGGAGCCAAAAACTAAAACGATGCGACCAAAGCGTTCTTTGAGTTGTTTCCATCTTAGACGGTCTCCTCGGCTCAAAAATCAAAAGTGTTTCAAAGTTCGACATTTTAACGAAGAAGTTGTCCCAAAATGCATAAAAATCCAAAATTTTCGAAAATTTGAGAGGAATTTACGCGGAGTTTCGTCATAATGGTTAGAACCCGACACGCTGTCCGTTGTGTCCTGACGGGATCTGTTTACTTTTGCTGTCCGTTTGCTGCCAATAACAATACATGTAACCTGACCTGCGTCCTTTGGCGCAGTGATTCACTTTGGCGGGGGTAACCATGCGGCTCCGGATATTAGGGGTGGCGAGTGCAATTCTTTTTCTGCTTGGCTGTAACAGCGATGTTCGCTTTTCAAGCGACCAAGCTGGTGTGGGCAAGGTGTCATGCAAACCGGTCATCTCGGTAGAGAAGGCTTCCCGGAATCCTGAGTTGTTTGCGATGGCAACGATTCAGGCTAAGAACGGTGCCGAAGATCGCGTGGTCATTTGCCACGTACCTCCGGGCAATCCAGCAGCCCAACATACGATTACTGTTGGTGCCTCTGCGGTTTGGGCTCACATCGATCACAACCATGGCCGAGGGGCTGACGACAACGAGCGTGATTATCTAGGTGCTTGCGTACCTCGCACTCCCCCAGGTAATGGCGACGATGACGATGACGATGATGATGACGACGATGATGATGACGGCCCTGGAACTCCTCCTGGAAATCCTCCAGGTAATGGCGACGACGATGATGATGACGATGACGACGATGATGGCTCAGGTCCTGGAGTGCCCCCTGGCTCAGGCGACGACGATGATGACGATGACGACGATGATGGCTCAGGTCCCGGCGTGCCCCCTGGCTCAGGCGACGACGATGATGACGATGACGACGATGATGGCTCAGGTCCCGGAGTGCCCCCTGGCTCAGGTGACGATGACGACGATGATGATGACAGCGGCAGTGAGCCCACCGGCAACGAGACGACCGATCCTGACAAAGACGATGGTTTGTCTCCCGATATGTGTGTGTAAGTAACAAAGATTAAAACTAGAATTCGCGCAGGGCCTGCAAATGCAGGCCCTGTTTGTTTTGACGAGGGCGAAGGCTCGAGTCACCTTGACTCCGTGGTCGCTTCGGCGTTCACTGGGGAATATGTTAAAACCCAAGTTGGTGCCGTATGTTCTGTGGGGATTGGCGAGCCTCACGGGATTGCAACTTTCGCTGGCCGGTGAGGCGCCAAGCCAACCGAGCCCGGTGGTCTCAAAGACCTTTAGTCAGCCGTTTTTTCGACCTGACCCCTGGACTGGCTGGGGATCCATTCCCAATGTGACCTCGGTGGCTAAAGCAGTTCGGGCCGACGGCAGTGTGGCCTATCAGGCAACTTATGTGATTGATCAATTTGGGCGGCGATCGGTTTTGCCAGACGGAGAGGCCGCGACGCGCCCATTATTTCTCCTGAATCTTGGGTGTTCGGTCACTTTCGGTGAGGGAGTCAACGGCGATGAGACGGTGACGGCTCATCTCGGCCAAATGCTCCCCCAACTTGCGCCATATAATTATGCTCATCCGGGTTGGGGGTTGGGCAACATCTATGCGCAGGTAGACGGCACTCGCTTTGATCGGCAAATTCCCCAGCGGCGGGGGGTGGTGATTTACTTGATGCCCACTTACCACATCGATCGCTTGGTGGGTGGCCTGGGAACCATCGCCTGGTCGGGGCTCTTGCCGCATTACAAACTTGAGAAGGATCAGGTGGTACGCGATGGTTTTGTACAAACCGCCCGCCCTTGGTACACGCGGGCCATTCGCTGGTATCAAGCAAGCTTTCTTCATCAACGGTGGCAGTGGCGTTGGCCCTTTGAGACGTCTGAAGAACATCTCAATTTGGCGTGCCGGATGATTAAGAACATGGAGACGACGATCGCGGCGCAGTTTGACAAGACTCGCTTCTTAGTCGTGCTCCACCCACACAGCGACGGCAATGATCTGACCCCTTGCCTCAAGCAGTTCAATATCACTTATCTGGATTTGCGCACTCTTCTTTATGTGGACAACTGGGCGGATTTTGTGATTGCTGGCGACGGCCACCTCAACTCGGCTGGCAACCGGCTGGTTGCGGAAAAAATCGCCAGTTACCTGCGGGAGCATGAAGGGGAATTCTTAGGTGGCGCCAATTGACCTTCGGAAATGGCCGGACCAAGGAGTCATGAGAATTCTTTAAAAATGGCGAGTGGAGCGGGTTTGACATACCCCCCTGGGGTATGATACAGTTGTGGTAGTTGAAGAGGTTGTTAATGATTCACAAAGAATATTCAGTAGAAGGTATGGGTTGTGGCTCGTGTGCCATAAAGATTGAAAACGTCTTAAAAGGGACGGCCGGAGTCCATAGTGCGCAGGTCAATTTCGCCGCCAAGAGTGCGACGGTGGATTTTGATGAGCACAAGATTCGTGAGCAAGACTTTTGCGAGTCGGTGCATGGCTTGGGCTACGACTTAGTTGAGTCCCATTCGCCAGAAGATCTTTTGCAAGCCGAAGAGAAAATGCGCCACCACGAAGAACGCTATCTGCGGGGGCGCCTCCTGGTGGCTGGGAGCTTGACGTTTTTTTTGTTTGGGATTGCGATGCACGTGTTTCCTGGTGTGCATCGTTTGGACGTCCGCCTGAATCACTGGATTCAATTTTTTCTGGCGACGCCCGTCTTGTTCTGGAGCGGCGATCGGTTTTTGCGCGCGCTTTACACTTCGATCAAAACTCGGCACGCCAACATGAATACTCTCATCGGTCTGGGAACGGTGTCGGCCTATATATATAGTTTGGTAGTGACCGTTTTTCCTCGCTTACTCACTGATTCGGGAATGGTCGCCAATGTTTACTTTGAGCCGGTCGGCTTTATTATTTCATTTATTCTGCTGGGATTGTTTCTGGAGAATCGGGCCAAAGGTAAAACCTCCGACTCCATTCGTCAGCTGATGGGCTTGCGCGCCCGTGAGGCGACGGTTGTGGTCGGTGGGCAGTCGATTGTGAAGCCCATTGACGAAGTGCAAGTCGGCGATGTTTTGCTCATTCGACCTGGCGAACGCATTCCGGTCGATGGTGAGGTTCAAACGGGCACCTCAGCAATTGATGAATCGATGGTGACGGGCGAACCTTTGCCTGTGCAAAAGGGACCGGGCGATGCAGTGATCGCCGGGACGGTGAACCAAAAGGGCTCATTACAAATGATCGCCCAGCGCGTGGGTCGGGCCACCTTGCTTCATCAAATTATCATGATGGTGCAGCGGGCGCAGGGTTCTAAGGCTCCCATTCAACGATACGCGGACAAAATCAGCTCCGTCTTTGTGCCGGTTGTTCTGGTCATTGCCGCCCTTAGCTTGAGCAGCTGGCTGATCTGGGGCCCCGAACCCCAATTGACGTATGCTTTGGTCGCCTTTGTGTCGGTTCTGATCATCGCTTGTCCGTGTGCTCTGGGTTTAGCCACGCCGACGGCAATCATGGTGGGAACGGGAAAGGGAGCTGAGAATGGAGTTCTCTTTCGTCGTGCCGAGTCCATCGAGAAAGCCGAAAAAATCAACGCCGTCGTTTTGGATAAAACCGGCACGCTCACCGCGGGGCGCCCGGAAGTGGTCAATCATCAGGTTCATGAGGCGATTCCCGAGTTGTGGAGCTTGCTGTTTTCAATCGAAGAAAAATCGGAACATCCGTTGTCACAGGCCTTGGCTCGCTTTTCCGAGCAACAAGGGGCACGCCAAGTTGCAGTTGCACAGTTCGAGTCCGTCACCGGCATGGGTGTACGAGGTACCCTCCAAGGGTATCAAGTTGCAGTGGGCAATTTGCGCCTGATGAATTCTTTGGGAATTCAGAATACTGGGTTGAGCGACAGCGAGCTGCAACGGTGGCAGGAACTGGGTTTAACAATCGTGTCGATGGCCGTGAACGATCGGCTGGTGGCGGTGTTGGGAATTCGTGATCCCGTCAAGCCGGAAGCCGCAGCCGCCGTCAAAACTCTGGAGTCGATGGGAATTGAAATCTGGATGGCAACCGGTGACTCCAAAGCGGCCGCAATGAGGGTGGCCCGCGAGGTGGGAGTTTCTCGTGTGATTGCCGAAGTCTTACCCGCTGATAAATTGACCAAGGTGAAGGAGCTCCAGTCGAATGGTTTGGTCGTGGCAATGGTGGGCGACGGAATTAACGACTCACCGGCTCTAGCCCAGGCGGACGTCGGCTTTGCCATGGGGACGGGCACTGACATTGCGATGGAAACTGCCGACGTCACCTTGGTGCGAGGAGAAATTTTGTCCCTCGTTCATGCAATTCAGGTTTCGCGAGCCACGATGGCAACCGTTCGCCAGAATTTGTTCTTTTCGTTTATTTACAATGGGCTGGGTATTCCCATTGCCGCTGGTTTGTTTTATCCTTTTGCCGGCCTTTTGCTTTCTCCGGCTCTCGCGGCGGTTGCAATGGCCTTGAGTAGCGTGTCGGTGGTGAGCAATAGCCTTCGACTCAAACGGGCCCGCATTGGAATTAAGTGAGAGGGCCTTCCAACGGAGGATGACCATGTCAGATAAACTCGGTGCTTCGCATGAAGCTCATCTTCATCGGCTCAATCGCCTCGAAGGACAGATTCGAGGCATCGCGCGGATGATCGAAGAGCGACGTTATTGCATGGATATCCTGACTCAAATCAAAGCGGTGCGGTCAGCCCTCGGTGCGCTTGAGGAAAAAATCATTGAGCAACACCTCAACCATTGTGTTAAACGCGCAATGGGTTCCGAAGACGCCAAAGAGCAGGACGGGGCTCTGCAGGAAATCATGGAGCTGTTGGCGAATGCGCGTAATCGCTAAGACTCGGAAAAACGGCCTAGGCGATCTCCGGCCGCTTGATCATTAGCCGAAACGTTGTGGTCGGTAAGGTTGGAGCGGATCAAGGCCGTTGACTAGCCGATCCCAGTTTTCTTTGATCCACTCAAAATCGATACTCGCCCCCAGTGCCAAAAATCCTTTGAGGGGCCCCAAGTGCCAGTCGCCAAGGCTTTGGTGACTGTTGCGATAAAAAAACAGCACGTTGCCAGCTATGACTTGCTGATTGTCGCGCAAATAGTCTTCATTGTTTTCGGTAATCTCAAAGCGAAAGGACAAATCAAGATTGCGAGTCTGAGCGGTGGCGATGGTTTGACCTGATTGCCTTTCTAGAACCAATTTTTCCCGGCACAGTTCCTTGAGCAGAGTGAATACGTAGACCCGCAAATAGATTTGGCTGGAGTTAACCTGTGAAAGATCCCACTGACATTCACCCACCGAGTCGACAACCAAGCGGGCGTTAACCGTTCCTTGCATTTGCCGCTTGGCCAAAACTCGGGGATAAACCAGCTTGGCCTCGATGCGCTCTTTCAGTCGCTCCATTTTCAAATAATCTTTGAGTCGCGCGAGATCTTTGCCGCCCGAGCCCCAGGGGGAGCCTCTGGAGTCGCTCGCGCCGGAACCACCAAGAGAGTTGGCCGAAAGCCGTGAGGCTTCCGCGTACGTCATGGGCGTAACGCCTAAATCGAGTCGGTGGATCCTGGTCGCGCGCGGGCTGAGCCGACGGGAATGGTTTGAAACTCCCGTCGCCCGCGGCGAAGGCGAGGAAGTGGCTTGTATCTCGATGGGAATGGGAACTGTTTTTATTTGGTCAGTCCCCTGCCGGGCGAGATCGACGAGGAGAGCGGAGTGGCCAAGCAATGACAATAAGAGTGCCAGAGCGAGCGAACGTGACATGTCGACAATCAAACATGGATCGCTCGTGTCGTCCAGGGTCGACCGGGTGTCTCAAGCTGGCACGGCTTTGTGCGTAATGCCAGATGGCGGGCCATATCATCTGCCCTACGACCCCACAAAATCTCACGATAGGCGTCAAATCCCCTAGACCTTGGTCCGATAAGAACGAATCGACTGGTGAGGAAACTGTGGCGATTCGGTGCCTGGTCATTTTGGCGCTTTCGGCTTTAGCTGGTTTGGACTCGATGGCTCAAATCGAGACTCCCTTGGTCCGTCCGCAAATTTCCCGTCAAACCTCGGCAGCGCCGAAACTCAGTGTCCTTCCCCGGCGAGGCGAGAGCTTTAAGTCTTATCTCTATCGCTTATTGCCTAAGGAAAGTACCAATCGAACTCAAATTGAAAAGTACGCCCGAGACCAAGGTGTTCAGTGGGCCCCGCAAAAGATTGTCGACGACGGGCACGGACAGTTTGCCGTTCACTGGCAACTCGATTTTGCCAATGACCATGAGGGCGGCGCAACCTTCGTCGACCAAGTGAAGTTGGTGAGCTTGTTGAGTGGTGAGTTTGTAATCAACCACCAACCCTTTCACATTCGTCCCCTCTCGGGGGTGCTCAGAGATTTAGAGATCGTCGAGGGACTGTTAACCCCACCGCCGAGCTCGACCACGGCAGATTTATGGATGCCGCGGAGTTTGCGGCAAGAAACATGGCCGCGCGAAAAGGGGGCGGTTCATCTGCTGACCTTGATCTATTCCATTTACTTGGCCCAACCCACGGCTCGCTGTGAATCCGCCAAACAGGCGCTCAGTCATGCAATGATCGGCGCCGATGCCGAGCTTCGCGAGATTCCTCGCTGCGACCAAAATGGCATTGAAGTGGTGGTACGCGAGGGCTTGGGTGGTCCCTGGCTTCGCCTCAATTGGTACGGGCACGATCGCGAATCGATGAGTGTTGAAGAGCTCAGCGAGGCCGGAGCCGTGGGCCGAAGGATTCATTATGCCTTCGGCGACTTAGGTCTGCGCCAACTCACGGTGACCCATGTTAACGGGCGACAAGAGGTTTATTCAACCGAGTTTGGTCGACCGAAGACGGTCTCAAAACAAATGCTGATGGAGTTTCGCCGCCGTTACGTCTTGATTGAGCGAATTCGTAACTCGGGAGCCGAATGGGGGTTCACTTGCAACACCGGCTGCCATGACGAAATCGAAGTGGCGCTGAGGGCCCGACCGCCAACTCAGTACTCGCGTCAGCAAAAGCGTCCGACCTCGCCGCGCCGAAGTCCTTCGTCAGAAAAAAATTGAGTTACTACTCTTAAGCAAAAACGAGAAATCCCACAGAGAGAATCACTCCGCCCAGCAAGAGATTCATCAAGCAGTAGCCCATGATGTCGCGAATCTTGAGCTGAGCGATGGCCAGTAGGGGCAGCGCCCAAAACGGTTGGGCGAGATTGGTCCAAGCATCCCCCCAAGCAATGGCCATGGCAGTTAATGACAGGTCGGCGCCCAACTGCTTAGCGGCGGGGATCATGATGGGCGCTTGCACGGCCCATTGCCCCCCACCCGAGGGAACAAACAAATTGACGAGGCCCGCGCTCCAAAAGGTCAACAGTGGAAAACTCTTGGTCTGCGACCAATTTACGAATCCCTGCGAGATCAGGTCGGCCAACCCGGATTTGGTCATCACTCCCATGATTCCTGCATAAAGCGGATACTGAATGAGAATGGGGCCGGTCTTTTTTGCGCCTTCCAGCGCGGCATTGAGAAAGCGTTTGGGCCGCCAATGCAGCAAGAGGCCGGCAAAGAAAAACAGGAAATTGACTCGATTCAGATCAAGAGAGAATTCGCCGCGGGCGATTTGCAAAAGAAGGAAACCCACGCCCAGCGCCGTCAAAATCAAGGTCACAAAAGGGCTGTTATCCAAATGATCGGCTACAGTCGACGAGGCTTCTTCGGCAATGGCTGGAGCCGGCGGTACCTGGGTGGACTCCGAGGAGCTGTTCTTGGCCATCAAAAAGTTCAGTGTGGGAAGGGCCAGAAACAAACAGGCAAGCATCACGAGGTTAAAGGGCGAGAACAGCGTTTGCGACAACGGAACCACCCCGCCCATGAGACCTTCGGAAAAATTCCCTTTCGTATTTAGCAGCAGTGGAACCGAACCCGACAGACCACCGTGCCACACCAAAAAACCGCTATAGGAGGCCGCAATCAGAAGGCGGAAATTCACTCCAGGATGAGCCTTTGCCACTTCAATCGCAAAAAAAGCCCCGACGACCAACCCAAGGCCCCAGTTGATCCACGAAGCCAGACACGCCACCAAACAAGCGAGAGCCACGGCCGAGGATGGAGTGCGGGCCATTTGGGCCACGCGCGACAGCAGGCGCTGGACCGGTTGCGAAGCGGCCACCACGTACCCTCCCAATAAGATCATCGCCATTTGCAGAGTGAAGGTGATCAAACTCCAAAGTCCGTCACCCCATTGATAAAGAACCTCGCTCGCCGAATGCGGGGTTACCGCAATGGCTAAGAGCACCACCAAGAGAGTGAGGAGCCCGGCGATGACAAATGGATCGGGCGTGTACTGGCGCATGAGACGGTCAAGAGCATGGGTCATTCGCTGCAACATGAATCTTCTCCGGTGATGGCCTCATCTTGGTCCGGCCGGGTTGGTTTGGCAAGTCGTCGAAATTGTGATTCCTCTCCGGTCTTGAAAAAAGTTCTCGACAATATTTGGCTGGGATTGGTGTTCGGCGAGTCGTTCTAGGTGTTTAGCCTGGCATCCGCCTTGCTTTGATCCATGAGATCGCTTCGGTGGAAAGCGTGATGTCCTACTTGGTGGAGAGTAATGAAATGCAATTAAAAGTTTGGTCCCTGTGCTTGGCTGTGATTTTGGTAGCGGTGATTGACGTGCGAGCACAGACCTTTAGTGAAACTGAAGTGAGCCAGGCAAGCCAAGTAATCGAGAATTTGTTTCGCGGCACTATCGAGCTAAGTCAAATGCCCCAAGACAGTCGTCGTTGGGACCTGCATTACGAATTATTTAAAGATCATTTGCGATTAACACACCCACGGCACGGTAAAGTTGTTTTTAAGGAAACTTGGCAACAGACGAGTCCTTCTGATCAAGAGTACTTTTATCGGGTGTCGGCGATTTTTATTACCGAGGCGTTTTTAGTTCGCAAGGTTGCAAGTTCGGTCAGTGATCTGGGCACTGGCTTGACCCAATATGCCGATTACTTGGGCTTGAACAAAGATGAAATTTCCAAGTGGGCCAGCAATCCCGCCTCGATTCCGATTCGCATCGAACCGATCGGACGGAGTCGCCAAGACAGTGAAGCCGTGTTTCGATTTCGGATCTTGGCTCTTCCCGATCTGGTCGATCGGGTACGCCGCAAGGAGCTCCCGCTCGGCGACAGTCAACTCAAGAAAATGATCTTTTACGCCAAAATGGAGCGCGGGGAAAATGCGGGGCAATTTATTCTTGCCGACCTTTACCAGCCCGAGGCTCATCTCCTCAATGACGACCCAATCACGCCCACCAGTCTGTCGATGGCGATTGGTCTGTTTGTAAACCCTGGCGGTCAATACCGCGCGGTGATTAAACGTAACGAACAATTTGCGGCCGAAAAGACGGGTGAGCTACAGGTTCGGATTTTTTCTGATTGGCTGTGGACCGAGTACCTCAAGCGATTTACCAACAAGTGAGTTGAGCACATGAGAATTGGCATCTTAACGGGGGGAGGCGACGCTCCCGGGTTGAACGGCATTATTGAGGCGGCCGCCAGGAGCCTACTCGGCCTTGGCCATGAGGTGGTGGGAATTTGCGATGGCTTCGAAGGAGTGTTTGAACATCGCACTCGGCAAATTGATCTCCAATTCGTTAATGGAATTCACGCGCAAGCCGGTACGGTCTTAGGCACTTCCAATCGCTGTGGAACCGAAGGTCGCGAAGCGGAGTTTTTTGAAAAATACCGAGTCTTGGGTTTAGAGGGATTGGTGGTTGCCGGTGGTGACGGAACCTTTGCCGGTCTCCAAGTCTTTCGCGATCAACTCCGTCTGATTGGCGTGCCCAAAACCATCGACAACGACTTGGCCGGCACGGATATTACTTTTGGCTACGATACGGCTTGCTCGGTGGTCGCCGAGGCGGTGGATGAGCTGCGGGCCACGGCCAATGCTCATCGCCGCATCATTGTCATTGAAACCATGGGCCGGACGGCGGGTTGGATTGCCCTGGGTGGCGGCTTGGCTTCGTATGCCGACGTCATTTTGATTCCCGAGCGTCCGTTTGGTCGTGAGGCTCTTCTCAACTTTGTAAACGAACGCCACTCGCGCGGCCAGCGCGGCTTGATTTGTGTTGCCTCGGAAGGAGCTAAGGCCTTTGGCGAAAGCGCCACGGTTGCCTTTAAGGTGAAGGGTGCTCCCCAAGAGGAGCGTCTGGGTGGCATCGCTCAAAATCTCGCTCACTGGCTCGAGCAGAAGACGGGTTGGGAAGGCCGCCATGTGGTACTGGGCCATTTGCAGCGCAGTCGCTCCCCAACGACCACTGATCGCTTTCTCACTTGTGCCATGGGAGTCAAAGTTGCTCAGCTGGTTCAAACCGGTCAGTGGGGCTACGCGGCCGTCTATCGCGACGGCAAGGTGACGGCTGCGCCGATCACCGACCTCATGAAGCCCGCGCGCCTGGTGGAACCTGATCATCGCTGGGTCGGAATGGCACAGTCGCTAGGAATCTTCATTTAACAACGTGTCTTCTGCACTCATCTGATCGCAAAGGTGCTTTCTCGTTTTCCACCAAAGCCTTTCACTTTTTGCACCTCAAAGCCGTGGGCTCGCAGCGCCCGATTGAGGTCGCCGGTGGCGGCATAGGTGCTAAAGGCACAGGGGACCTCAGCCGCACTGGCGAGAAAGTGTTCAAGCGAGGCTTGTCCCCAGAGCTCAGGGCTGGTGTGCGAAGAAAACGCATCATAAAAAATCGCGTGACACTTAAATGGAATCATCGTCGAAGGAGTGAGTTCATTTTCAATGCGCCAGTGGCCCGCTTGCCACTGGTGCTTCAAGAAATTCTTGACCTCGACCGCATGAAGCGCTCCGACCTGAGCCGCCACGAGTTCAACAATGCGAGAGTAAGTAGCAGCGAGAGCAGGACGGTCGGTGGACTGGTCCGTCAACCAAGCGATGAATTGATTGCGGAGCCAGCTGATGCTCTCATAACTGACCATTTGCCACTGGCGACGGCCGTGCTTCAGGAAATGTGCTGTCACGAGAAACTCGTTGTAACCCAAGCCCAAACCCAAAGATAAAATTCGGGGATCGGGGAGGTTCCACTCAATCAGACAATTGAGTGGCAATCCGTAGATGTAGAGCGTCTCACTCAAGGCACCCTTCAGGTTGTGCATGGATTCGCCGAGACCCTGGGGCCCCATGAGTCTGAGAGTCGGGCTGCCGTCCGCCGTTTCTTCGATTTGATACTCGGGCGATTGAGAATCCATTGCTTCACCTTGGTTTTTTGACTATGACCCTGATATGTCAAGTTGGCAACAGTGGCAAGGGCTGCCCTATTATGCAATCAGCTGCTTCTATCGTGAGGCTTTTGGAACTCGGGTTTATAAGATTCCGGTGAGCCTAGCCGATTCTTGTCCGAATCGAGAAGGAATTCGGGGAATGCAAACCTGCAATTTCTGCGACGAGTGGGGCTCCGCCGCCTTCCCTGAATTTCGGGCTGAAGACCTCGCAACACAAATTGAACAAACTCGGGCCCGCATTCAGCGGCGCTTTAATGGTGCAGCCTATTTGGTCTACTTTCAGGCCTACACCACCACCTTTGCCAAGAGTTCCCGGCTGCGTGAGCAGTTTCAGGTGGCGCTCAGCTATTCTGACGTTAAGGGCGTCGTCGTCGGAACCCGGCCCGATTGCCTTTCGCCCGCGGTTCTGGATTTGTGGCAGGAGACCTTGGCGCAAGGGCACTTTGTGGGGATTGAACTGGGGGTGCAAAGCTTGGTGGAGCGGCACCTCACTTGGATGAGACGAGGTCACTCGGCCGCCAAAGCCATCGAGGCCATTCAGCGGATCAAGAGTCGCATGCCGATCAATTTGGGGATTCACTTGATGTTTGGGCTGCCTGGGGAGACTGACGAGGAGATTATTCAGACCGCCGACCAAATCAACCAGCTGCCCATCGACAACGTTAAACTTCACAATCTCCACGTGATCAAGGGTACGCCGTTGGCGGATGAATTTTTGCGCGGGGACTTTGTGCCCATCGAACGCGACGATTACATTCGCCGGGTTGTCCTGTTTCTCGAACGGCTCAACCCTAAAATTGCGGTTCATCGCTTAACCGCGGTTGCCAGTCGCCATGAGGAACTATTGGCGCCGGCCTGGGCCCGTAGCAAAATGGAGTCTTATCAAATGACGCTCGATGAATTTGCTCGCCTCGGGACCTTTCAAGGCCGCTTGTTTGAGCCCAGCCACTCACCCGAGAGGCTCGCCTTTGGACCTGTCTCTGGTTAATTCCAGGTCAAGCGAGGTTGCGCTTTTGTGTCGGCTCGTTAAAAATTACAAATATGTCGTTCCAAGTCGGGCGGAAGAAAGCGGCGACTCTCTTTAAAAAGTTGTTTCAACCAGCTGAGGGTGAAGTTCCTGCTTACCGCAAACAGGACACGCTTCTTTTGAATAGCGCAAAAATGGGTAACATCTCGGGAATAACCATGGCGCTGAATGCGGGCGCTCGGGTGGACGTGCAAGATCCGACGTCAGGCAAGACAGCCCTGCACTACGCCGCAGAAAAAAATCTTCTTCCGATCATTGAGTTGCTGAGAGATAGGGGAGCGAGGGGTGATATCCAGGACAAGGAAACCGGATCAACCCCGCTGATGATTGCGACCGAAAAGAATCATCAAAAAACAATCAAAACACTCATGGCTTTTATGGAAAACGGGTTGGCTCTGCAAGATGCCAGCGGTCGGACCGTCGTCAATCTTGCCTTATCGATCGGCAAAGACAAAGTGGCCAACTACTTCGTCGATATGGGTGCCGATGCCCAAGGTTCGGCGGTGTGGGCTTTGGAAAACGATGCCGAACCGCAACTCGCCTGGCTCATGAAGCATGGGGCAACTCCGGAGTTTGTCGATGCCAAGGGCTACTCGCCACTGATGCGGGCGGTGCTAGAAAAAAATCTCGAGTCTGTAAAGCTGTGGCTTGGCCGTGGCGCCGATCCGAATTGGACTGAGGGGGGCGGAGACTTAATTGTGAACAGAGGGCGCACACCGTTGATGGTCGCAATCCAACAAAAGTGCGAGGAAATTGCTCAAGCCATTATTGAACATTCGGCGACCAATCCCAACATTGTCGACCCCATTGGTGAAACAGCTCTCATTAAGGCGGTTCGCTTGTTGTTGTTCGACACCTGCCAACTGCTCGTCGATCGGGGGGCCGATCACACCATCGTTTCCAATGAAGGCATTGATGTCCTCATCAGCGCTGCCCAGTCGGGCGATATGGGGATGGTGGAAGCGGTTTGGGCCCTCGGCCAACTCAAGCCGTCGCAGACCACGAATAATGGTTGGACCCCACTCATGTTTGCCGCTAACGAGGGAAATGCGGCGATGGTGGAATTTCTTTTGGGCATTGGGGCCGATCCCAACTTCCGTTCGACCCAAATGGGAATCACCGCGCTCGATTTGGCTCGCAAGAGTATGGGTCCTAAGATTGCGCAGTTTCCTCACCGTAAAGCCGATTTTGATAGCGTGATTGAACGTCTTGCGGCCGTCACCGCTCGCCCCAAGAATGGGCAATAACTTAAGCGATACCAACGGTTTTCGCTTATCCCCAACCAAAAAGATCAAAGTTCATTTGGTAGATCTCGGTGGGTTGGCTGGCTTTGACCAAGGCCTCTGCCTTGCGGAGGAATTTCAAAAATGCTTCGTGAATTTCAGTCTTAGTGTTTTCATCGGCGGAAAAGGCCACGCTAAAGATAAACCGGTCCTGCAAACTTTGAGTTTGAATTTGGTGGATCGCATTGGTGCGTTGAAAAATCTGGTACGGCAGCGTGGCGGGAGAGTTACTTACCAATTGCATGTGATCGCGAATAATCTGCACGCCTTTGTTGGGCCCACTTGATTTGATGATTTTGAGTGAGGTCAAGATTTCGATGACGGCGGCAAGGCGCTTCTCGGAAAGACCTAATCGCGCGCCAATGAGTTTCGGCTCGCGGGCATATCGAGGTACACTCAAGAAGGCATGCACGAGGGGCGCCATCGGGTCTAAGTAGTAGGCCAGATGCTCATCTCGGGTGGCAGTATCGACCATTTCCGCGGCCAAGTGTTTACGGGTGTCCAGATGTTTGGCTTGAAGGTCATGGATCGTCTTGCGGATGCTCTTTTTTCGCGAACTCAATGAGGAACGCCCAAACTCGAGCAAGATCATGAGGTAGTCCGCTTCCTCCTGATTGAGACCCAAATAGTCGGCGATGAGAAAGAGCTGGTCGGAATTAAAATGGGCCTCTTTTTTGAAAACTCGGGTGACGTAAGGCTTCTGCACTTGCGCGGCATCGGCCAGGCCCGAAAAAGAAAACGGCCGCAGACCACTCTTGGATTCACTTATGATCTCCGAGATCGCGTCCCGATAGTCAAGAAAACGAAACACACTCATGCGTTTACCCCTGGAATTTACTCCCTCCGAGTTAACTAATAGTTAACTCATCGGTGAAAATGAATAACAAGTTAATTGAGAAAATTAACGCACCATGAGAAAAGAGACCAAATCGCCTATGGAGAGTTTATGAAAAAGCACAATTTACCTTTAGTTTTAGCGTATTTACTATTCTTTTTGGCACCCACATCCTGGGCCGATCCTGGGCCTTACGTGGGTGGACTTTATGTTAGCAGCATCAGAGACACCAGTGGTTTCTTTGCCACCGATGTAATGGTGACCGACAATGGTAATACACTCATAGTTAACTCGACCGCGCACCATCCAATCACGCGCAGGGATCATGCGATTTCTCCGGATCTGCGGACCTACATGCGCAATCCCTTTGCTCCAGGGTTTCTGTTCAAGGACATCACCTATGATTCGAGCCCGACGGATACTTGGCGCTACCCCGATGGGAACTACTTGGAGATTACGTCGGATGGAAATCTGCTATTGTCCAAAATTGACTTTGTTCCTTCCTATGATCGCAATTACACCAAACCGGGCGTGATTCAGCGACGTAAAGTTGAAGACGTTTTGACCTATGTGGGTCCCCGACAAATGGTTGTCCCCTTGGTCTTTCCAAGTGAGGCGACGATCTCGAACAAGTACAAGTCGTTAGGTGCCAACTGTGATTTGGCCGCAACCCAGACCGAGTCTCGGTCTTTGCATAGGTGCGCCCGTTATCACAATGAAGTTGATTGCCAAAACGGAATGACGACTCAAAGGCGACCGGAAACGACTTCGCCCGTGAATGAATGTCGGGTGAGCACGGTCATTAGGATTACTAAATAGTTTTTTGGAGGATAGAAAAATGAAAGCACTGACATGGTCTCTCGTGGTACTTGGATTCTTAATCACCCACTCCGCCGATGCTGCCGGCCGACGCCCCAGCACTGGCCGCGTGAAAGGGGAATTTCATGGCGTCAACTTTGACAACGTCACCTTTCGGGCGGCGTCCGGTTACTGTGATCTCCACCTTGAGGTGGTGAGTGTCGACGCCAATCGCACGGTCATGTCGATGGCCGATTCTATTTCGGAGGAAAAGAATGAGGCCAATGGTGGGTCTTGCCGGAATCAGTCCAATTGCAATGGCTCAGTTACACTCACTGCCTGTGAACCCTCTGGCCTCTGTTATGCCCTTCAAGACCAGGCGAAATCGGCACCTGACCTCACCTTGTTGCCCGACGGAAATGTTTTAGTCGACTACGGTTCTGCGACTTCAATTAACCTGATCAAGCTAACCCGGTCGGCCTATAGCCGCTGGTGGCGATGTGGCCGCTAGCCCCAGTCATATTGGTCTAGAAGTTGCTTGGTTGGCGCCTATGACCGAGAATTTACGAGGGGCTTCGAACAGCGGCCCCGCCAAATTCAAATGGCCGTCAGTTGGGCGGGTATTGGTGCTGACGATCGTCTCAGCGCTGACGTTCTTGGGCCTTCGGCCGAATCTCGCCTGGGGTGTTGAACTGATTCGTGACCCCGAAGTTAAGCGCCAGGTGCGAGCCCGTCTTCAGCAGGAGTACCAACCAAGAGTAGACCAAGCTTCAGGAAACCTCTATCACTTTGAGGTCAAACCCCAGACCGCTCAGGCTGCCGGTGACACCAAAAAGGGTGGCACTTGGACTGGTGGAGGTGGCAGTGGCGTCGCCTGCTTTAACGAAGGCTTTGCTGCGACCAAGGACGAGCAAGAGCACTTGTTGCCGACAGCCTACGACCGGATGTACATGGTGACCACACTTGATTTGGTGGAGAGCCAGAGTTCGCCCATTCATCCTGCCCTTCCTGGAGAGAGCGCAATCGGCTACATCCGGCGCATTATCTCTGGCAATTTTGCTCGTCCCCTTCCGTTGTTTTCTCAACGCTTGCTCGCGTTGGCAGAAGTGCTTGACCGTGAGTTAGAGTTGCAGATTGCTGAGTATCAGCGCGGCGGAGCCGGAAGTTCCCAGCCCACGCTGCGCGACTTCGGTAGCCCCATGATTGAAAAGGAATTGAGCCTTCCAGCAAACTGCCAGATTGTGCAATTCGCCACCCGCCTCGCACGCGTTCGGTTGCATCAGGTCGATTCGTTCTTTATTGATTATGATGTTCCCCTGGTATTGCTGCTCGGTAAGTTAGCCAAGGATCCCGCTGAAGGAGTGATTGCGACCGCTACTCTCATTTTGCATGAAGCTCTTTATCTCATGGGCAGTGCCATTGAACATCTTGACTCTTCGGCCACAGCCTTCCGGATGATTCCCTTGTTGTTATCTCAAGCGACAGCCGAGTCATTGCGGAACAAGACCCGCGCTCAGGGGGCGCAAATGCTCCACGATCGCATGAAGAGTTTTGGCATGAAGAATTACCACTTTGTGGCCCTTGGTGGCGAACCCACGGAGTTGAGTGCTATTCCCCGCCGACATCTCCAAGCGATCTCGCAAGTCACTCAAAGTCTGGAGGAAGCGGAAAAGCAATTCCGAAAAACCTATGGTCGGCCCTCCTACTATCTGAGGGAGAATCAGCCTTACCTGCGATTGTTAACCAAGGGGCTGGATGATTTTACGGATGAAGTGGGGGCCTTTGTCGCCTTGAGTTCTCTCGTCAATTTTGAGGGAGAATTCATCATCGATGATCTGTTTCTTGAAACCCCTGATCCCGGTGCGGTCGTCAAAGATTTTTGTCGTCAAATTCGTCGCGAGCGATTGCGACTGTTAGGTTATCATCCAGAGCGGCACTTCTTGCGCGTTTACGAGCGGGCCCTCACCTATTGCGAGTGACTCGACAGGATTTCGAATTCGTCTGCGGGCCGTAGCTCGTTGCCCTTTTTGGCGATTGTTTCGTCAATTCGAATCAACGAACCTCGTGGGATCAATTGGCCACGGCTGTCCTTTTTTAGCCAAGATAAAAATTCTTTCTCGGTGCTTCGGCAAATAGCTTGTTTGATCTTGCCTTTTTCGACCTGCGTATCGCCGATGACTCGCGTGAGGCCGGTGATCTTGGCACAAGGTTCGCGCGAGGCCAGCAAATAAGAAAAGGTAAGGCTGCGGTTGTCGAGCGGAAGGTGTTGCTCAAGTCTCATCATCCACTCGGGTCGATCAAAAAGGATGCGATCGTGACACCAATCGGTTTTGGACCAAGCCAGGAGTGGACAGGAGCCTTGGTGCGTACAAGGCGCCCAAAGGGAAAACCCGTGACTCTGCAACTGGCCCCGCACTTCCATCAACCGGCGGCCCGCCTGTCGAGTGGAAGGCTCCAGGATCAGGATTTTTTCGTAATCGAAGAGCGGAGGGGGCAGAGTGTCCAACTCGTTTAAGGAGTAACTTAAAACGACAACAGACTGTGAAGAGGGCGGAGCCGTCAGTTGCCGGCTGTTGACCAGGTTGAGTCGCTGAGTGGAGCGGAACTCTTGGACCCAACTTTCGTAAGCTCGCCGGGCCGCCGGCGAGGCTTCAATGGCGCAAATGTCGAGTGATGCCGAATCAGGTATCGTTGAACTCAGCACCAGCTGCGTGGTTCCAACCCCAGCGCCAAAATCGACCACTTCGCGAACGTCTCGCCAAAAACCCAGCTGCAGTCCCTGCTGAACGACCACCTGTAGACGAAGAAAATTCAGCGGTAAAAAGTAAGCCCAATAGGCCGCACGGTGAGCGGCCGATTCCCAAACCTCTATTTTGCTCCCAGAATCCTGATAGCGTCTGGAGAGTTCCAAAATTGCGGCGGCCAGGGGCTGCGGTTTAGACTTCGCAAAGCCTTCGCGTTGAAGGCCCCAATCGATGAGCTTTTCAAGTGAGGCGGGGAGTGTAAAGCGGGGTAGGTCTCGCAGTTTCATTGCGTCCAAAACTATGACACGTAAAATCGAGGGCGTCCATCTTGACTCGCCTTGTGACCCTAGGCCACACTGGCTGCGGAGAAAAAATTTCCATGAAAGACCTGAATTCCCTCGGTTTGCGCTATAGCGGCGGATTGCTGCAAGTTCTTGATCAACAAAAACTTCCCAACCAAGAGGAGTGGATCACCTGCCGCCACCCCGGCGACATGATTGAGTGCATTCGGCACTTGAAAGTGCGCGGCGCTCCCTTGATCGGAGTTGCGGCCGCTTTGAGTTTAGCTCAATTGGCAGAATCGGGGGCCAGCGAGGCGCAGTTCCTGCGAGCAGCCGCTGAGCTGCGCGACTCAAGACCCACGGCTGTCAACTTGATGGCAGCCATCGATCGGATGACGGAACTGGGTCTACGCGGCTACCATCAAGAGGTCATTGTCCAAATGGCCGAGTTGATTTTTGACGAGGATGTCGAACTCTGTTCCCAGATGGCGAAGAACGGAATGGCCGTGATCAGTGACGGCGACTCCGTCCTGACCCATTGTAACACCGGCGGATTGGCCACCGTCGGAGTTGGCACCGCTCTTGGAGTGATTCGCGCAGCCTTCGAGTCAGGTAAACGTATTCATGTCTATGTGGATGAAACCCGCCCCTTGCTCCAGGGTGGACGATTAACCACTTGGGAACTTGATCAGCTGGGCATCCCCTATACGTTGATTTGCGACAATATGGCCGCCTCTCTCATGGCTGCCGGCAAAATTCAAAAAGCCATTGTGGGATCCGATCGCATCGCTGCCAATGGTGACTTCGCAAACAAGGTTGGCACCTATGGAGTGGCGGTGCTCTGCCACCATCATCAAATTCCTTTTTATGTTGCGGCTCCCTACACGACGGTCGATGCCCACTGTCCAACAGGACGGGAAATTCCAATTGAAGAACGAAGTGCAGCCGAAGTGCGAGGGGTGATGGGTTCTTTTGGCGCGGTTCAATGGGCGCCTGGCGAGTGCGAGGTTTTTAATCCCTCCTTTGATGTCACTCCGGCCCAACTGGTCACGGGTTGGATTCTTGATTGTGGATTGTATGGTCAGCGCGAAATCAAGAGCGGAATTCTTCGGCGCTTGGGTAAGTGAGCAAAAGACTTTTTGGCGAGCGGAGCAACAGTATGTGGGCAATCATCGGCGGATCTGGGTTTGAAAAGTTTGACGCGTTTAAGACGGTCGCCCCTCTAGAGCGGTCGACCCCTTTTGGTTTGGCCTCAAGCGGAATCAAGACCGTTCAAATTGGTGAACACCGATGCTTGTTTGTGTCTCGGCATGGCGAGCACCATGAATTGCTTCCGAGTGAAGTTAATTACCGCGCCAACATCTTTGCCCTAAAGCAAGCCGGTGCAACCGCCATCATGAGCTTTTCTGCTATCGGCAGTCTGCGCCAGGAGTACAAACCGGGCGATCTCGTGATCCCACTGCAATACTTAGATCGCACCAAAGGAATGCGGGCCCACACCTTTTGTGGTGATGGAGTGGTTGGCCATGTGTCACTCGCCAAGCCGGTCTGCTCCTCAATGGTGACACAGGTAATGAATTTGCTTGAGGGCGTCCCATTTGATCGCCACTTCGGACAAACTTATGTCTGCATTGAAGGTCCCTATTTTTCTACGCGAGCGGAATCAAATTGGTATCGCTCGATGGGTGCGGACATCATCGGGATGACCCATTTTCCCGAGTACGCTCTGGCTCGCGAGGCAGGATTGCCGTACTTGCCCTGTTGTTTTGTTACCGACTACGACTGCTGGGACGACAGCATCCCACACGTCACCATTGAGGAAGTCATTCAGACCATGCGGCAAAACAACACCAAGGCTTTTGAAGTCGCCAAACGGGTTCTCGCCACGGGTGCTAGTTTGTATCGAGGCTGCGATTGTTCAGCGCAAGGTTTAAAGTCCGGTCTGATGACTCCGCCCGAAGCGATTCCGCCGCAACATCGCCAATGGCTCAAGACCTTGGTGGCGACCTCGGTTTAGCCCCGCGATGAGGGGACCAAAGAGTGGTCTCGCCGTGTAAAGTCGTTTGTCATTTCTACTCGGATGACGGGTTTTCCCGCCGCTATCTGCGAGCTATCGTGCTTCTCCCTGGCCCAAGGTTTGAACGTAATGCGAAAACGGCAAGACGAACGGCCCTAGGACTGAAGTCCCCAGGCCTAATGTCCGATGTTAAGGTTATGGGAGGATGAAATGAAACCGGGTAATCTCATTCGATTTCCAATTAAAAAGCGTCTCGACAAAATTGGCCGCTTTCCCCTTACTCGCTAAGGCCCACAGCCTCGTTTTTTTGCTGAGGCCACCATCCTTTAGGCGACGACCTTTCGGACCTCATTGATAGCCCAATACTTGTCCTCACGCGCCTTATCGGCCGCGGGCGCGTCTTCGGCGTGCGTTAGCTCTACTCGCATTTTGTTGCGGGCTCTAGGCGTAATCGTCGACGCTGGGGCAATTGCAGACGAGGTTACGGTCACCGTAGGCGTTATCAACGCGACTGACTGGCGTCCAAAATTTGTGCTGCTTCACCCAAGGCAAAGGATACACGGCTTGTTGGCGAGTGTAGGGATGATTCCACTCGTCGCCGGTCAGGTGATCAATCGAATGGGGAGAGTTCTTTAAAAGGTTGTTCTCGCGATCCATCTGACCTTTTTCGATCGCCTTAATTTCTTCGCGAATTTGAATCATGGCTTCGCAAAAGCGATCAAGCTCAGCGAGAGACTCACTTTCCGTAGGTTCGACCATCAGCGTTCCTGGCACCGGCCAAGACATCGTCGGCGCGTGAAAACCGTAATCCATGAGGCGTTTAGCGATGTCATCAACGATGACACCTGAAGTCTCCTTAAACGACTGACAGTCAAGAATGCATTCGTGGGCGACTCGTCCGGCCTTGCCTCGATAGACCACGGGATAAAATTTTTCGAGCTTCGCCGCCACATAGTTGGCGTTGAGGATCGCCACCTTGGTGGCCTCTTCGAGACCTTGGCGACCCATCATCGTAACGTAGGCCCATGAGATAGGGAGAATGGAAGCACTTCCCCAGGGGCCCGCCGACACCGCGGAAATCCCCGTGCTCGGACCCGCCGTCGGTTGTTGTCCGTGGCCGGGAAGAAAATTCTTGAGATGAGACGCGACACCAATCGGCCCAACTCCCGGACCGCCACCACCGTGAGGAATGCAAAAAGTTTTGTGGAGGTTCAGGTGACTTACATCTGCGCCGATATCGGCTGGGCGGCTGAGTCCCACCATCGCATTAAAGTTGGCGCCATCCATATAAACTTGTCCACCGTGTTGGTGAACGACTTTACAAATCTGGATGATGTCTTCTTCAAACACCCCATGGGTTGAGGGATAGGTGACCATCAGAGCCGCAAGGTTACTGCCGTGTTCAGCGGCCTTGGTCTCGAGATCTTTGACGTCAATGTTGCCCTGTGAATCGCACTCAACTCCAACGACCTTTAAGCCAGCAAGGGCAGCACTCGCCGGATTCGTGCCATGAGCAGAGCGAGGAATGAGGCAGATGTCGCGGTGAGCCTGGCCGCGCGACTCGTGATACTTACGAATGACGAGCAGCCCGGCATATTCCCCCTGCGAACCGGCATTGGGCTGAAACGAAAATCCGGCAAAACCCGTCAACTGGCACAGCCAATGATTCAAATCGCCAATCATCTCGACGTATCCTTGGGCCTGCTCCATGGGGACCAACGGATGGAGGCCCGCAAACTCGGGCCAGGTCACCGGGATCATTTCCGTGACAGCATTGAGCTTCATCGTGCAGGAACCTAGCGGGATCATGGCATTCGCCAACGTGAGATCTTTACCCTCTAATCGGTGAATGTAACGTAACATTTCTGTTTCGGAGTGATAGGAATTAAAGGTCGGATGAGTCAGGAAGGCGGTCGAGCGGTTAAGCGCACCGAAATCGCCAGATAGTTTTTGTCCTAGCTCCGTGGCACCAGTGAAGGACTTCCCCGCAAAAGCACTCAGTACATCGTCAACATCAGTAAAGGTTTTGGTTTCATCAAATGACAAACCAATTCGTTGTCCGCCCAGATCGGCAAAATTCATTTCGCGCTTGCGGGCAGCTTCCAAGATGGCGGTCTTTTTGCCAGCCGGAACTTCGACGGTCAGAGTGTCAAAAAAGACCTTGTGACTGAGGTTAAAGCCGAGTTGCTCAAGACCTAATGCCGCGGTCTTGGCGAGAAGATGGATTTGTCGGGCAATTTTACGAACGCCCTCCGGTCCGTGGTAAACGGCGTACATCGAGGCCATCACGGCCAGGAGCACCTGGGCCGTACAAATGTTACTGGTCGCCTTTTCACGTCGGATATGTTGTTCGCGGGTCTGCAAGGTGAGCCGCAAAGCTGGATTGCCGTGGGCATCTTTGGAGACCCCGATAATGCGACCGGGGAGTGAACGTACATAGGCCTCTTTCACGGACATAAAGGCCGCGTGGGGTCCGCCAAAACCCATGGGGACTCCGAACCGCTGACTCGATCCGACCACCACATCAGCCCCCATTTCGCCCGGAGGTTTGAGCAGGCTCAGCGCCATCAAATCACTTCCCACGACCACTAAGGAATTCTTGGCTTGGGCCTGATGGATCAAGGGCGCGAGGTCGCGCACGCGCCCACTCGCTGCTGGATATTGCAAGTAAACTGCAAAAGGGGATTCGCTTAAATCATAGCTGTCGACATCGACGACTCGAACTTCTATTCCCAAATGATTGGCGCGGGTGCGCACCACTTCGATGGTCGCCGGAAAAGTGTCTTGATCGACAACAAACACATGGGATTTCGTCTTGCGATTGACCGAACGACAAAGGGCCATCGCCTCGGCGGCCGCCGTGCCTTCATCAAGCAGGGAGGCGTTGGCAATCGGCAAGCCAGTGAGGTCAGCCACCATCGTTTGGAAATTCAGCAAGGCTTCCATTCGTCCTTGCGAAATCTCGGCCTGATAAGGCGTATAGGCTGTATACCAGCTGGGGTTTTCCAAGATGTTTCGCAGAATCACCGACGGCGTGTTGCAGTCATAATAGCCTTGACCGATGAATGACCGAAAGAGCTTGTTCTTGGCCGCCGTCTGACGGGCTTTGCTCAGGAATTCTGTTTCGCTGAGGCCCTCTGGCAAATCCAACTGACCTTTGAGGCGAATGGCCGCTGGCATTGCTTCACTCATGAGGCCATCGAGGCTGGTGAGTCCCAGACTCTTGAGCATCCTCCGCTGGTCGTCAGGGCTGGGGCCCACGTGACGACGAACAAACGGAGTGGAAGAGGCGGGAGAACTAGACATGCCAGCCATTGGCGAACCCCAGAGTGAGTAGAGTTGAGAAGATCCTTAAGCCTTTTTCGTCGTCTTTTTGGTCGTGCCCGCGCCGGCCGCCTTTTTGGTCGTCTTCTTGGCGGTTTTCTTGGTGACCTTCTTCTTCAAGTTGGCCTTCAGTTTCGCGGAAGCGGTTGAGATCTTCTTTTGCTGAGCCGAGGCGGTCTTCTTGGCGGTGTCAATGTTCTTAAGCACATCCGTCTTGGTCTTCTTGAGAGTCCTGAGAGCTCGATTAAACTCACGATCCAGCTGCTTTTGCGCTTTTGAAACCGACTGCAGCCATACCGCATAGCGGGTTTCCAAGTCCTTGAGGCGTCGTTGAGCAGAGGGACTCAGCTTAGTCTGAAGATCGAGTCCGCGAACCTCATTGGCGATTTTGCGGATTTCGCCCTTTACATAGTTGAGATCACTGAGTTTACGGATTTCCTGCTTCACTTTTTCCATATTGAGTTCAAAGTTTGGCACGGCTTTCTCCTTGCTTGAGACGGTTTTTTAACTGCGCATAAAATGGAAACAAACAGAGAGAAAGTCAAGTTAGCAGCTTGATTTGTCTTGTTTTTTACCATACCTGTCCCCTGAGGAGTGGAAAAATGGATCCGGCGGATCGTGCTCAATTTTTGGGCTCGCAATGGAAATCCTTCGCGAGCTTCAGACGGGACGAGACCTTGACGGTCTCAGAGCTCATGGCGAGGCTCGACTCCCAGCCGCGCTCCTTCGTCTTGGCGGCAAAAATCGTCGCGGCCGCCCCAGAGCGGGGCTGGCTGGTGGTGGGATGCCAAGGGCAGACTTGGCGCTTGGTTGCGACTGGGCCGTGGCCTTTGGAAACGCTCCACGACGGTAGGGCCGACGGCCGGCAGATCCTGCGCGAGGGTGATTCGGTTTGTTTGCACCTCGCTGCTTGCAACTGGTCCGAAGCCACCGAGCACCTATTGCGGGTTCAAATCGACCGAGTTCAGCTCCTCTCACCCGCCCAAGATGAATTCGCGTTGGCTCCTGATTATTGGCAGTTTGCTCAGCAGTGGAGTCAGTTCCTGACTGGAGTGCGCCGATTTTTTACTCTCCGCGGGTGCCGCGAGGTTTGGACCCCAAGTCTGGTGAAGTGCCCAGGTCTCGAGCCAACCCTGGATCCGCTGCCGGTGCAAGTCACCAACCCCAACGGCCAAACCCGTCAGTTTTTTTTGCCCACGTCGCCTGAGTTGCACCTCAAAAAACTCTTGGCCCAGGGAGCGGGTGACGTTTTTGAAATCAAGGAGTGTTTCCGGGATGGCGAGGTGACGGATCACCACCAGCCCGAGTTTTGGATGCTCGAGTGGTATCGGGCCTTTGCGGACCTGTCGATGATTGCCAATGATCTCCAAGAATTGTTAGCCGATCTTTATCAGCAAGGCCTGTTTCCCTCCCCTGCGGGTCCACTTCGCCAAATGACCATGGCGGAGGTCTTTCAGCGTTGTTTTGACTTTTCGCTCACGCCCACGACCACACGGAGTGAGTTGGTTGCCTTGTGCGAGGCGATTCATTTACCTACCAATGCCTCGGACAGCTGGGACGATGTGTTTCATTTGTTGTTTATTGCCAAAGTTGAGCCCCAGTTGCCGGGATGGGGGCCGGTCTTGATTACCCACTTTCCGCCTTCGCAACGAGCTTTGGCTCGCCTGACGGAAGATGGCTGGGCCGATCGCTTTGAGTTTTACTGGCAGGGCTTAGAAATTGCCAATGCCTTCAACGAGCTGAACGATCCGGAGGAGCAGTTGGCCCGCTGTCAGGCGGACAATCAGGATCGCTTGCGCCGAGGTAAAGCCGCCCTTCCCATCGACGAGGATTTCATTCAGGCCTTGCGAGCGGGAATGCCACCTTCAGCAGGAGTTGCCTTGGGACTGGAGCGGTTGTTCATGGCGGCCTTGGGGCTCACCAATATTCGCAAACTCAGAGCTTTTTCATTTTGAGTGACTCGAGCCGTGAGGCCACTCTCTGAGACGATTACTTTTTAAAGTTATTGATATCTTCTTTGAGTTCTTTGCCCACTTTGAAAAAGGGCAGCTTTTTTTCATCGACGTTAATCACTTCGCCGGTGCGGGGGTTACGGCCTTTGTAAGCTCCGTACATGCGATTGACGAATGAACCAAATCCGCGAATTTCGATGCGATCGTTGCGCATCAGCGCTTCCACCATCGAGTCAAAAATGGTGTTCACCACCGTCTCCGCTTTGACTCGAGTTATTCCGGCTTTCTCGGCGATGACGTTGATTAAATCCGCTTTCGTCATGTTTTCCCCTCATTCACAACAGCGCCACTCAATCGCGGCTCAGATGGTTTCGGACCGTACCTCTAACGTATTGAAAGTACTTACGCTTATCGTAATGCGAGACACCTGGATTGGAAAGGCATTTTGGCAAAAGGGCATATTTTCCCAAGAAAATTAGACTAGTTAGGCATTTTGCTGAGCGGCAAAAGCGAACAATTCGCGAAGGAGGCGGTTTAAGCTCGGATTTTTACACAATCTTAAGGCTCAGCCTCTGGACTTTGGGCTTTGTTGGCGTCCGCCGTGGGCGGGGTGGGAGCGCTCTTCAGCTTAGGCTTGTCATACCAGCCGGTCGACAACAGGGTTTTGTTATAGGCTTCCACGGTTTGCCGAACCATTTTTTCCATATCAAAAAGGTTGAGAATCTTATTGCGCGCATTTTCACCAATTTCGCGAGCCGGGAGTTGGTCGGAAAAAATTTGAACTAAGAGATTGCTCAAGCCGTGGACATCCGCCGGCCGCACCAAAAAGCCATCGCGACCGTCTTCCACAATCGTCGTCATGGGAGACACTTCCGATCCTATAATGACTTTCTTCTGCGCCATCGCTTCCAGCAAACTGGGTTCAAACCCCGAGGTGCGTGAGCTGATGTTCACAAACACGTCGGCCAGCGCGATGTAATCAGGAAGGGCCACATTAGGAATAGCACCGGTAAAGATCACCTTGCTGGCCAAGGCCAGATTGAGCATTTCAAATTCAATTTCTTTTTTAAGGGGTCCATGTCCCACGATGATCATTCGCGACGAAGGCTTTTTGACGGCAACTCGTTCGAAGGCCCGCAGCAAGTTGCGCATTTCGCCAATTTCCGTCATATCGGTAATCGTCACGACCGTGAGCGCATTTCCTGGCAGTCCCAACTTCTTGCGCAGCTCATCTGACTTTTCGCGAGGCGAGAGGTCGGTGATCTCGATTCCGTAGGGCACCCGATAGGTGCGCATCTCGGGAAACAAATAATAACGTTCGAGAGCGATCATTTGTTGAGGGCTGGTCACGAAGACCGCGTCGGCGGTGTTCAAGAGCGGTCGATCTTTTCCGTAGTAGCCCACGATGTACTTGACGCTCACCATAGCGGCGGTTCGCAACACGCCGGTCAGAGTTTCCTGGGCCATGCCCATGATCGCAAACAACTCCGCCATATGAGTGGCGTCGACGTCGTAGGCCATCGCGACCCGAAAGTTTTTTCGTCGTTTGCCAATCAAATACCCCGCGCGATCAATGCTATGGACCAGATGAAAGGGATTTTGCTGATGAAGCGAAGCAAATTTATTCCTCACCAGCTCAGGAAAGGCTTCAATCGAATGAGAGGTGCCTTCGCCTAAGAAAAAGGCCATCACATTGTCCTGTTGAATCTCCTTCTTGCCTTGGGGATTTTTCCAGGAGAGGACGGTGACCTGGTGTCCGCTTTCCACTAAACGCCGAGCGATGGGCCACAAAAAGCCATGGTCGGCGGCTCGGCCGAGGATCGGGAATTTCTGCGAAACCATGCAAATGTTAAGCTTGTCGGGAAGCGGAACCTTGGCCATGTCGTCAATTATGCCAGTAGCTCACCGCATTCGCCAATGGCCGAGTGCTACCGACCTGCCGAGTACAACCGGTTCAGGACATTGGTCGCTTGGTCGGTCATCAGCGGGGCGATGCCCTCAAGAGCGAGTCTCAGGCGTTGCCGGGTTTGCTCCTCATCCACCAGGGACTCGAGGTGGCTGGCGATGTCACTTGTTTCGCGCGAACAGATCAAGGCGGACTGGTCATTCAACCACGGGAAGGGATCAAAGGTGGCCTGCATCGAGTTAATGAGAATGGGCTTCGAAAAAGTATGGGCGGCGTGCAGGGTGGCAGTTGATTGAAAAGACTCCAGCTTGAGGGTTGCGGTCATGATCGCCGCAGCCCCTTCGAGCAGATCAAAAGTTTGAGTGAGGTCGATTGAGCCCGTAAAAAAAATGCGACTATCGAGAGCTGCGGCCCGCCACCGGGCCCTCCACTCCGCCGTATTTTTAAAGCCGAGATCTTCCAGGCGCCCGCCAATCACGACCTTCCAGTTGGGACGGGTCCGAAAAACCTGCAAGAGGATTTCCAGCAGATCGATCGGGTTTTCATGTTCGCTCAGCGGACCGGGCACAAAAAGATAGGGGTCGAAAGCGGGCGGCAAAATTTCAGTTTTGGTCGCAAAGGGACGGCGGCCATCGAACAGCAAAAGAGTTTCCACTCGCGGCTGCAGCCCCGGCTGGGCGGTCAAACGATTGCGGTGACTTTCGCTGGCGACCGTAACCGCATCGACGGTCGCAGCTTGAAACATCCAGTTTCCACGAGGAAATTGCCAAAAGGAAGCCACCACCCGAGGACGTGGAAGCATAGGAAAAGCACTGGGCACCAAGGGCAGGCTGTACCACAGGGCTTTTGGTTTAGGAGGTGGAAGCAAATGCAAAACTTCCGGTCGCCAGTCAAACCAGACGGGAAACAACTTAGGGACTTCCAGCAAGGACCAGCGCCGAAAAATCTGCAAGACTTCCACGCGAGAGTGAAAATCCGGAAAGTCCTGGTGACGGTGAGGCCCCGTGAGTAATTTGATTTCATGTTGGCATTCCGCCAGGAGATTGGCCAAACGCCACCCGAGAAGACTCTCTGGATCGGGTGCGGGAGGCAGACTGGGAACTACGAGTAAAATACGCGCCATCGACTAATGGTTGTATGCTAAGGCAAGAGTTGGCGCAATCTCGGGAGCACGGCGCGATTGGCTTCTGGCAGCTCGAGCCGCGGCAAATCCTCTAAAGATGCCCACTGGAGCTCCTGATGGTGGACGGCCTTGGGCTCGCCTCGCCAATACAGCACCTCATAGAACATCAGGAGCAAGTTGGTTTCGCCATACTTGTGACTCGAAACAAACAGCAGGCGTCCGACGTCAGCATCGATGCCGAGCTCTTCGTGCAATTCACGCTTAAGGGCGTGAATGGGGTCTTCGCCGGGTTCAACTTTGCCGCCAGGAAACTCCCAAACACCCGCCATGCTGCCGTCGGGGCGCAGGCCCAACAGGAGATTTCCGTTCTTACGAATGAGTCCGGTTACCACCGGTATCCAAGTCGGGCGTTTGACTTTTTTGGGTGGCATAGCCTAACCCTTTAGGCCGGGGCTAAGATCCGCCTGGTCTGCGACTTGGCGAAAAAAGAAGGGACCGTTGAAAACCAGTGCCGAATAAACTTGCACGAGGTTGGCCCCCATTCGCAGGCGCTCAAAAACATCTGTGGGACTCATCACACCACCCGAGGAAACAATCAATTTGCCTTTGCGTCGCTCGCCCAAATAATCAATCGTGTGAGTCAGTAGCTCCTTGGAACGTTTTGCCAAGGGCAAACCCGAAACACCCCCGTCGCTGGGGAAGCGCAAGCCTTCGCGCATACCAATACTGGTGTTGGTTAAAATCCAACCGTCGATATTGAGGTTAAGTGAAATATCCAAAACCTTCTTTAGCTCTTCGTTGGTGATATCAGGGCTCACTTTGAGGAGCAGCGGAACGGGTTGGTCCGAAGATCGAGAGCCCATATTTTCGTGGCTGGCTTTAACCAAGGGTTCCAGAAAGCGCTGCAAATTTTCCGGCTGCAAAAGCTCTCTCAAACCTTCGGTATTCGGACTGCTGATGTTAATGACGAAAGCGTCCGCGGAATCGCCCAGCGCTTTCATACAGGCAATGTAATCTTCGTGGGCCGCTTCGAGTTTAGTCTCTCGATTCTTGCCGATATTGACAAAGATCGGAGTGAAATGCGGCTGGTAAAGGCCCTTTAATTGGCGGGCCACGAACTCCGCTCCGCGATTTGGAAAACCCATCTTATTCCAAACCGCATGGGCCCGTTTATCCCGATCAAGAATTTTTCCGCCATTGCCATCTTGGGGCCGAGGAGTGACGGTGCCCACTTCAATAAATCCGGCCCCGAGAGTCCACCAGCCATCAATGCATTCGGCATTTTTGTCGACCCCTCCGGCAATTCCGAGAGGGTTAGTAAAATCGAGGTCGCGCCATGCAAAGGGCGACCACGTCAGAGTTTGAAGTGGTTTAAAGCGTCCATAGGTGTTCAGGAAAAGTGGCCCCCATTTGTGGGCCACTTGTGGCGAGAGCCAAAGCCAAGGCTTAAGCCGCTCTACCAAGCTTGCCCCCGGAGTAACATGGCTTTTTCAAGTCGCTGAAGCGAAACCGCCATCGCTGAAACCCGCATGCTTTGCTTATTCTTAGATGCAAATTCCCAAACCTTATCAAACGAGCGATACATGATGGTCTTAAGCTTACTGCGAACTTCTTCTTCTGACCAGAACAACCAGACAATATCTTGTACCCACTCGAAATAACTGACCACGACCCCCCCGCCGTTCGCGAGAATGTCGGGGACGACCATACAACCGCGCTTGTTGAGGTAGTCGCTGGCGGCGGTCGTCATAGGACCATTGGCCCCCTCGACAATGATCTGGGCTTTGATGGATTCGACGTTCTCCTCGGTGATCACGCCATCGAGAGCGCAAGGGGCCAGGATGTCGACGTCCAAAGCGAGAAGCTCTTCGTTGTTGATAGCTTCGGCCTCTGGGAAACCTTTGATGAACTTGTTTTCTTTAGTGTAACGAACCAGATCCCCAATGTTGATACCGTTGGGGTTATAAAGAGCACCCGAAACATCGCTGACGCCCACCACTTTGGCACCCAAGGCATAGGCTTCAATGGCGGCATGCATTCCCACTTTGCCAAAACCTTGGACCGCCAGCGTGGATCCCGAAAGCTTACGACCCATTGTCGCCAGGGCTTTTTCAATAATGTAAACCACACCCAAACCGGTTGCCGAATCCCGCCCCAGAGAACCGCCGATTTCGACCGGCTTACCCGTGACCACACCCGTGTTGGAGTAACCCATTTCGAGAGAGTAAGTGTCGAGCATCCACGCCATGGTTTGCGAATCAGTGCCCACATCCGGAGCCGGAATATCTTTGTCGGGTCCAATAAAAGTATTGAGTTCAGAGGTAAAACGCCGAGTGAGGTGCTCGAGCTCATTCTTAGAAAGTTTACCTGGATCGACTTGGATGCCGCCCTTGCCGCCACCCAGCGGGAGACCGAGGAGAGAATTTTTGAAGGTCATGAGCGCGGCCAGCCCGGCCACTTCACTCAAGGTTACCGACGGGTGATAGCGCAGTCCGCCCTTGAAGGGTCCCAGGGTTTGGTTGTGTTGAACCCGATAGCCCGAAAACATGTGAACTCGCCCGTCATCCATTTTTACGGGAACTCCGAGGATCAGGGCGCGGCGGGGGACCTTGAGTCGTTCGTAAACATTGGGATTGAGTTTGATGACTTTAGCTGAATTATTGAGGGACTCAAGCATACTGCGATAGAGTGACCCTTCCATTAGACCTTCCATTTGCGAATACTCCTAGAACAAGAAAGAATGTTCATGAATCCTTAATTTATTCATCGACTCTGCACCCGTTGAGAGAGGGAGACAACCAAAATTTTTTCAGGGCGAAGAGCGAAATTAACCTGCAAAAACAGGAGGTAACCAGAACTCGACGCACCTCACTAGGACGGTCCAGGCCAGTGACTCTGCAGGGGATTATGGTATCTCTTTAAGCTTATGAATATTAAAGCGGTGGATCATTCTCTTCTCAGGTCAGCAATCAACAAATTGCTCCCCCAAATTCAACGACTCACTGGCCGACGTCTGCTCATCGTTGGTGACGTGGGTCTGGATGAGTACGTGATGGGGGAGGTTCGCCGCATTAGCCCCGAGGCTCCGGTTCCGGTCCTTGAGGTCCGTCAGGAAGATCGCCGATTGGGGCTCGCCACCAATGTGGCGCAGAATGTATCGGCTCTCGGGGGGATTCCACTTCTCGTCGGAGTAGTTGGTAAAGATCGAACCTGTGATGAACTCAAAGCCCTTTTGCAAGAGCAGCACGTACCGGTGGATTACCTGGTTGTCGATGAGGGACGTCCGACCACTCGAAAGCTGCGGGTGATGTCGGGCCATCACCATTTGGTGCGAGTGGACTACGAGCATCGCCGCTTCCTCTCGGCGGAAGTCGAAAAGCGTCTGCTCAATCAGGTCAGTGCTCTTTTGGCCGATGCCGATGGTCTCATCCTCCAGGATTACGCCAAGGGCGTGGTCAGCGAACGTTGCGCTCAGGAGTTGATTCGCATGTGTCGGAAGGCGGGCAAGCCCGTTCTGGTCGACCCTAATCGCCAGACTCCGGCCCATTACTATCGAGGGGCTGATCTGATGACGCCCAATCGCGACGAGGCTTACGATCTCTCTGGTCTTGATTTTGATGACCTTCGTGATCGGGGGGATTCGCTCTTACAAGTTGGTCAGGCGTTGCTCAAGAATCTTGAACTCAAAAGCTTGATTGTCACTCGTGGAAAAGAAGGCATGAGTCTCTTTGATGGCGGTGAGGTGGTGGAGTTACCCACCTATGCGCGACAGGTTTTTGATGTCACTGGGGCAGGTGATACCGTGATTGCGGCAGTGGCCCTTGCTTGGCTCGCGGGCTTCACTTTGTCCGAAGCTTGTATTTTGGCCAACTTTGCCGCCGGCGTGGTGGTCGGAAAGGTCGGCTGTGTTCCTTGCAGCCAAAAAGAGCTCGTCGACTACATCAACCAAGTCTTAGGGGTCAACTAGCACCCCCCTTTAGACTATACAAATATTTGAAATAAATAGCCTTTTACGGTACCCAATAATCTTCACTGAAGAGATGGGTTTAGTCCCCGATTTGTGGTATCTCCATCCTTTCGTGCCGTGCGTTAGTGTGAGGCGATGGATAAAGCTAAATTCTATGGGCTGACTCAGCCCGAACTTGAGCAGTACTTGGTGGGTCGCGGAAAACAAAAGTTCCGCGCTCAGCAACTTTTCCGTTGGATCTACGGCTTAAGGGTCGTCGATCCCGAACAAATGACCAACCTAGCAAAAGATTTTCGTCGTGAGCTGCCGCTGCTGTTTGATTTTTCTCTGCCCGCCATTGTGAAAGAATGGGTGAGCGACGACGGCACGAAGAAGTTTCTGTTTGATATGGGTCAAGGTCGGTCGGTCGAAGCCGTGCTCATTCCCTCACAAGATCGTCTCACTTTGTGCGTGTCCACCGAGGTGGGATGCAATATGGCTTGCCAGTTTTGCTACACCGGTAAGCAAAAGCTTTTGCGTCGACTCGAAGTTTGGGAAGTGGTCGGGCAGTTCGTTCAAGTTTCGGACCGCTTAGAACCGGGATCGCGAATTACCAACGTCGTGTTTATGGGAATGGGAGAACCGCTGGACAATCCTGAAGCGGTCTTTCGGGCAGTTGAAATTTGGCACAATCCCTGGGGCTATAATTTTTCCCTCAAGAAGGTGACGGTTTCAACTTCCGGTTTGGTACCGCAAATTCCGCTCGTCACCGCCAGTGGGACGCGCCTCGCGGTGAGTTTGAACGCCGCGACCGACGAAATTCGCGACCAAATCATGCCCATCAATCGCAAGTGGCCCTTGGCTGAGTTACTCGAAGCCTGTCGGCAACACGCTCGCGAGTCCAAGGACAAAGTCACCCTTGAGTATGTGCTCTTACGGGGCCTTAACGATTCCGTAGAGGATGCGCGGCGGCTATTTCACCTTACCAAGAATGTTCCTTGCAAGATCAACATCATTCCGTTTAATGAACACCCGGATTCTGGTTTTGGGCGACCGGCGGAGTCGACCGTTGATGAGTTCCAAAAGGAACTCATGCGACTGGGGGCGCACGTTTTACGCCGCAAGACGATGGGTCGGGATATTTACGCCGCCTGCGGACAGTTGACGACGGCATATAAAAATCATCCGCAGCAGACTCAAATTTAGAACGAAAGGGTAGGGAGTGGACATGTCAGAAATTCTCGTCGTGGGAAGTGTCGCCTATGACACGATATCAACTCCGAGTGGACGAGTGGAAAACACCTTGGGCGGCAGCGCCAACTATTTTGCCCTCGCGGCGTCGTTGTACACGCAAATCAATGTCGTGGGTGTCGTCGGCCAAGACTACAAAAAAGAAGATCTCGATCTGTTTAAGAAACGACCCGTTTGTCTCGAGGGCCTCCAGCAGGTTCCCGGCAAGACCTTTCATTGGGAGGGGCGCTACGAAGGAGATCTCAACGAAGCGATCACCTTAGAAACCCAACTCAACGTCTTCGAAAAATTTGATCCCACCCTGCCGAAAAATTATCGTCAATCGCACTTCGTATTTTTGGCCAACATTGATCCGATCTTGCAGCTCAAAGTCCTCGATCAAGTCGATAGCCCCAAGTTTGTGGCGTCAGACACCATGAATTTTTGGATTCAATCAGCCAAAGAGAATTTGCGCAAGGTTTTGAGTCGCGTCGATTTGTTGTTGATTAACGAAAAAGAAGCCCAACAACTCACCGGCAATCGCAACACCATCCAAGCCGCTCGCGAAATCGTGGCGATGGGGCCGCGTGGGGTGGTCATCAAGCGCGGGGAATACGGCTTTGTGCTTTATGCCGAAGAGCAATTTTTTATTTTGCCGGCCTACCCAGTGTCCTCAGTGGTTGATCCCACGGGAGCGGGTGACACCTTTGCTGGCGGATTTTTTGGCTACTTGGCCAAGATCGATTCCGCGTGGAATCTCCAACACCTCAAGCAGGCTTGCATTCACGGCTGTATCATGGCGAGCTTCACGGTCGAGGGATTCGGCGTAGCGGCACTTCGTCACCTCGACTGGCCAATGGTCGAGAAACGGATCGCCGATTACTATCAGGTCATCGCCTATCGCTAATTTTAAGCCATCTCGACTTGTCTTTAGTCGTGTTAATGGCACCCCAAGGGGTGTTTGAGGCCAAAATTTCGCACTTTTCCATTCATCGAATTTCCTGATTTTCCGATAGGTTATGCGGATGAATGCGAAAAAAGGAAAAGACATTGCTACCAACATGATCTTGGATGATCTGCTGGAGGATGAGGAAACCTCAGACTCACCTCAGAAGCAGAAACGATCCAAGGATCTTGATGGCCCCGAAGGGATGATGCCTTCCGGCTCAGGTATTGAGTTGGACGCTGATTCTTCGCCTTTTTCTCTCGAAGATGACGACGATGAAATTTCCGTTGCCAAGCCACCCGCCGGTAAAAAAGCGGCGCCCCAACCTGAGCAAAGACCGAATGAACCCAAGAAGGGTCTCGGCATTCGCAGTTTCTTCGACGCCAAACTGAAGGGTTCGCAAGACGAAACTTTGCGAGCCAATCCCAAGGCGAAGGCGCCCGTGACGTCGAGTGTTCCGCAAAATACCGCGACCACCAAGGGCGGCGATGCCACGTTGAAGTTGAGTGAGTCGAAAATTCTGCCCCAAAACGACAATCCACAAACCGGTGTGAATGCGACCGGCTCAAGTACCTTCGTGCTTCCTGAGCGTCCTGAAGACGGGAAAAAAGCGACCGCCGGATTGGCGTCAGCTGCCGACAACATTCGACAGTCGGTGGGGCGCTTTGCGCACGGACGCTCTGGTGGTGTGCTGGGGCCGGCCGAGGCCTCACTCGCCCAAAGTGAAAACCTGCGAATCGCCCAGCAACGAATTTTGGAACTCGAAAAGATGATCGAGCGTCTGCGCGGTGAAAACGAACGTCTGGTCACGGCCGGCGAAATGATCCGTAAGAAAGCCGACGAACTGATCACCAAAACGGAGTCAATGGAGGGTAAGTACAACCTCGATGTGTCTTCGTTGACCGAGGAAAAAGATCACCTGCGCAAATCGTTGGCCGCTAAAGACGAAGAGATTGGCAAGTTGAAAACCCAGGTTGAAGAAATGGAAATGCGCCTGGGCACAACGATGCAAAAGATCCGCGTTCGCGAGAGAGAACTGGAGAACCGCTTGGAGCTGGTCAAGATGGAGAGCGCGGCTCTGGTACGCAACAAAGACGAAATTATTTTGGAACTGAAGCGACAGATCGATCAAGCGATGGTGGAACTGGATAACTATCGCCACAAGGGTGTCGAGCTGAATAAGCAGTTGAATGACAAACAAGATATGCTCAAACGCACAGTAAAGGCCTTGCGCATCGCCTTGACGATGCTCGAGGGTGCGGACGACAACGTGAAGAAGGCAAAGTAATTGGCAAATACGTGGTTAATGCTTTCAGATCAAATTGCTGGCCAGCAGGAGTGGAATGATCTCCTCAAGGGTGCCGGCTTTTCCGTGACTCGTCGGGATACCGACGAAGGTCTGGAGGCCTTGCTGGCGAACGGCGGAATTGGCGGGATTTTGTTCCTCGGCAAATCCGGCACCTCACTCTGGGCTCTGGCCGAGCGCCTGCGCAAAGCCCATCCGCAATATCCAATAATATATGCCCTTGAAGCCACTGACCCGGCCCTTCGGCAAGTGGCCCAAGATGAGTTACATCTCGTCGTGCGAGAGGGCTGGACCTTTGAAGAGAAACAGCTCGCGGCTAAGAATCTGGTAAGAGTCGGCGCGGTCTTTCGGCGCGTGCGCGAATTGGAACAAGAAAGTGGTGCGCGCCAGGAGAGTCACAATCCTCTGGCGATGTTTGAGAGCCTTGAGATCAATTATATTCTTGATCGACTGCTGCAACACTTCGGTCCCTTAGTTCCGGCCAAAAACATCCATTGGGTCGAGGCCAAAGAGGCCGCGCGCCTGCTCGACTTGGATGAACACGAGTTTCAATTGGAACTTCAGCATCGCTTCATCGCCACTCCGCTGATGAGATCCTACAAGGAGACCGACGGGAGAGTTGTGCAGGCGGCCCTTAAGACTCTGCCTTGGGGCAAGGCGCGCCTTGAAGAGGTCAAAGAGCACTGCGTGTGGCGCAGCCACGGCAAGCGCATGGGTTTGATCCCGATTTGGCGTTCGCGCCAGCAAGGATTGTTCGGTTACTTTTTACTCGAAAACCTCGACACTCAGGAGCTGGACTTTCTTGCCCAGCAGTTCTTGCGCTCGGTTGAGTTGGTACTTCCGGTATTGGAGTTGGGTTACCGTTGTTGGGAGGCCGAAAACCAAGGTTTCCTGGACATCTTGACTCCGCTGTTTAATCAAAAGTTTTTGCCGCTCGTTCTCGACAATGAAATCAGTCGGTGTCAGCGTCATGGCGGGGAATTTACTGTCCTGTTTATGGACGTGGATTACTTTAAGTCCGTTAACGACACCCGCGGGCACTGGGTCGGTTCAAAACTCCTGGTCCAGTTGGGTGAGTTGGTCAACCAGAACATTCGCAGCTGTGATTACGGCTTTCGATATGGTGGTGATGAGTTTGTCGTCGTCCTGACGGGCACCAATGCCGTCAACGGCCAATTCGTGGCGGAGCGTATTCGCAAGAAGATCGAGACCACCGAATTTACGGCGGAAAGCCAAAAGCTCAAGCTCACGGTGAGCATTGGGGTAGCGACTTATCCCGACCATGCGACAACGCGTGATCAATTGGTGAAGATTGCCGATCAGGCGATGTATTCTGGCAAAAACAAGAGTCGCAACGTCGTTTATATTGCAAGCTAATGAAAAAGATAAAGCTCATCGTCAGTGATTTGCATCTCGGACTAGGGAGGACGCTGGAGAACGGCCAAATGAATCCTCTCGAGGAATTCTATTACGACGAAAAGTTTGTTGAGTTTCTTCACTTCTACACCACCGGAAAGTATGCCGAATACGAAGTCGAACTGATCATGAACGGCGACATCTTTAATTTACTTCAAGTCGACTATCGGGGGCATTACCTGACCGTGATCACCGAGTCGGTGACGATGGAAAAGGTAAAAAAGATCGTTAAAGGGCACGGGCTGTTCTTTCAGGCGATTCGAGACTTCGCCAAAAAAGAGGGCAATGTGGTCACCTACATTGTCGGCAACCACGACCAGGGGCTACTGTGGCCGGGCGTCCGCGCTTACCTCAACGAAATGCTGGGTACGACCATTCGCTTTAAGAACATCGTGTACTACTTTGACGGCGTTCACATTGAACACGGGCATATGCACGAGGCGGCGAATCGTCTTAACCCGCGCAAGTTTTTTCTAAAACGCAATCTGCCCGAGCCGGTTTTAAATCTCCCATTCGGCTCCCACTTTTTTATCGAGTTTGTCTTGGGAATTAAGCACAAGTATCCACACGTCGACAAAATTCGCCCCGTGGATCGGATGATGCGTTGGGCGATATTTAATGAATTTTGGTTTACCCTGACCTCAAGCTTGAGTCTTTTGTTTTACTTCGCCAAGGCCATCATTACCCATGATCCCCGGCGCAATTTTCCGTTTCGGCGGATTTGGCAGGTCGTCGTGGAGCGAGCGATTTTTCCGGACCTGAGCGAGACGGCTCGGCGCGTTCTACTCGATGACCGCGTCCATACGGTCATCTTTGGCCACACTCATGTCTATCAGTACCGCCAGTGGTCCGAAGATATGGAGTACTTTAACACAGGAACATGGACAGAGCTCACCTCTCTTGATATTGCCTCCTTAGGCAAAATCACCAAGCTCACTTACGTCATTCTCGAGTATCCAGAGAACGGCGAGCGTCCTCGCGGGCGCCTCAAGGAGTGGCATGGTTATCATCGTATCGAAGAGGATGTGGCGGTTTCATAATGATCAAGATTGAAAAAATCGTTCCTGGAGTCGAAGCGGGCCATCGGCAGCTCGCCCAAGCTGGATTCAACTCATTGCTGGCCCGGCAAGATCTCGGCTTCATCCGACTTGCAGAGCGTTCTCACCTGTGGCGCGAGTCACAGGAGCGAGCCAACGTTCTCCGTAACCAAGGTATTCGTCGCGTGGTGCTGCTAGGCCTCGGCGGAAGCAGCCTGGGCCCCAAGACTCTCTGGGATTCCGTCGGTCGGTGGATGGGCCAGTTGGACGAATTTCACTGCCTCGACAACTTGGATGAAGTGGCCTTTGGGCGATTTCTCCAACAGCTGTCACACCCCCAGTCGGTTCATTTTGTCATCATCTCGAAATCTGGATCGACCCTGGAAACCTTGGCCATGGCGGACTTTATCGATCAACATTTGGCGTCGCACGGCAGTCGGCTCGCGAAGCAAGCCACGGTGATTTCCGAGTTGCGCTCCAACCCATTATCGGACTGGGCGCGCTCTCAGCAAGTTTCACTCCTCGAAGTTCCTGAGGACGTCGGCGGAAGGTTTTCTGTTCTCACCCCGGTGGGTTTGTTACCGGCGGCGCTCATGGGTCTGTCGCTCGAAGAAATGCGCCAAGGGCTGAGCGAGATTCTCACTGACCGTGAACTCATTCTGACCTTGATTGCGGCCGGGCTAGGCAGTGTCGAACGGCAAGATCAGGTACTGTATTTTTGGCCTTACACCCAAGGCTTAGAGACCTTCGGATTTTGGTTTCAGCAATTGTGGGCAGAGTCTTTGGGCAAAAAGGTGACGCGCGACGGGAGGGCTGCGCCGGGAGTTCCCGTACCTGTTCCCTCGCTGGGGCCGCGCGATCAGCATTCCACGATGCAACAATTGATGGAAGGACCTCAACCACGTTGGGTCTGGCTCTGGCGCGATCGGGAACCCGTGGTGAAAGGTCCCACCCTGGAGCGGTCTGGTTTTGCTCAAAGTGCCCTTCGAATTGGCAAGACGATGGGGGAGTTGGTTGAGGCTCAGGCCACGGCCACTGAGGCGGCATTGATTCAAACCAACATTCCCGTCGTGTCGTTGAGCGTTCCTGGACTTTGGCCGAAGACGATCGGGGCGTTGTTTTTTCTTTCCGAGTTGGTAGTGGGTGGATTGGGTGAAGCCCTAGGAATCAATGCGTTCGACCAGCCTGGAGTGGAATTGGGCAAAAAATTAACCAAAGATCTTCTCTCAAAGGGAAGTTGAACATTCACCTAAACACTCCTAGAATTAGGACGATATGGGTCGACCCGATGAAGAAGAGGACGCCACTCTCGATAAGACGAGTGTCGTTCAAAGTGAAACATTTAAAGTTCGTCTCGCGCAGGCAGGCCAAGCACCGCCTTGTTTTGTCTTGTTGGTAGGCCCCGCCAGCGCCGTCGGACGCCAATGGCCGATCGAAGACACCGACCGCATTCTAGGACGGGCCGCAACGGCCCACATCTCGGTCGATGATCGCAGCGTCAGTAAATCACATTGCAAAATTATTTTGTCGGGTGGTGATGTGTCGATTATGGACCTCGAGTCGACCAACAAGACGGTGGTCAACGGTCGGGTGTTAACGCCGCTCGTGCCAGTGAAGTTGGCCAACAATGATCAGGTCAAAGCCGGCAATGTGATCTTTAAATTCCTGGAGCGCGGTAATATTGAAACCGTGTCCGCCGGCATGACCTATGAGAAAGCCCACACCGATGCGCTTACCGGCATTGCTAACCGAGGCGGTTTGAACAGTCGGGGCGTCGAGGCCTTCCGTCGGGCGGAGCTCTTGGGTGTGCCCTTTAGTATCATTACTTTTGATATCGATCACTTTAAGCAGGTCAACGACACCTTTGGCCACCCAGCCGGGGATTTTGTGCTCAAAGAAATCTGCAAAGTGATTCGCGAGCGACTGATTCGCGAAAACGACTTTTTTGCCCGCTCAGGCGGCGAGGAGTTTTGTCTGGTTCTGTTGGGAAGTGGTTTGAACCAAGCCCACGAAATCGGCGAGCGGATTCGACACACCATCGAAGTGCACCGTTTTGAGTTTGAAGGCAAAGTCATTCCCATCACTATTTCTGTCGGTGTCGCGACTAAGCAGACGGGCGACGGCTCTTGGGACCAAGTGTTCGAAAGAGCCGATAAAGCCTTGTATGTCTCCAAGCGAGCGGGCCGTAACCGCGTCAACGTCGGTACCTAAATCTCGGTACTTAGTTTTCGTTAAATGATCACGGTAAGAGAGGTCACCTTTCACCACTGGACCGAAGTCAGGTGGTGATGCTTTGACCCTGTCAAATCTTAATACAAAGTGACGCTCGCGAGCCCGCTCTGGTGGCGGCTTTTATGGCGATCATAAGGAATCTCTAGAATCCTTGAGCCAGCTCAATTCAGAAAGATCTGTCAAACACAGTCGAGTTGGCCTGTAGCGTTATTGTGACACCAGTCCTGTTGGTATCGGTCTTGCTGAAGAGAGTCCCTGAGTGCGAGGGCAAGGCTTGGGGAAGCCTTGGCAGGGGGATCTCTGGTGCATCCTTATATAGTTAACAGCCTGAATCTCTGGACGAACCAGATTCCTTTTTAAGTATTTCCACTTTTTTTGACCTTTTATTAACCCGATTGGCCCTTGGGCTAGTCTAACAGGGAGTCGAGAGCTTATGAAAGCCGATCTCGAACTTGTAGAGAAAGCAAAGAACGGAAATCGCGCCGCCTTTTCTGAACTGGTGACTCGTCATCAGCGACTGCTACTGAGGTTGGCCTTGCGGATGACGAGGGACTTAGAAATGGCAGAAGACATCGTGCAAGAAGCGTTCATCAAAGCCTACCAAAACATTGGACGCTTTGAGGGACGAGCTTCATTCCGTAGCTGGATCTACCAAATTACGGTGAATACGGCCAAAAACAAGTTGCGCTCTCGCAAAGACGAGAGTGTGGACATCGACAACGTGAATCTGGCGATTCCCTCCGGGGCCGAGTGGGTTCTTATGGAAGAAGATGTTAAGGAAGTGATCCAAAGCGAAATTGATCAACTTCCTGATCGGCAGCGAACCGCCTTGAGCTTGAGAATTTTCGAAGACATGAGCTTTAAGGAAATCGCTCAGGTTATGAATTGCCCGTATGACACAGCTAAAGCCAATTACCGGCATGCGCTGATGAAATTGCGGCATCGTTTGGAAGAGAACAGTATGCTACGGAGTTGGAACGAACAGGATCGTTCCATGGCCGTGGCCCAAAGAGGAAGACTAGCGGAGGTTGAATCATGAAGCGTGAAGACGAAAAGGGCAACTGGCACCCTTCCTGGTGGATCGACTATATGGAAGGGGAGTTGGAGTGGCCGGTCAAAAAGGGTATGGAGTGGATGTTCCGGCACAATGCCACTCAAAGAGAGATTCTCAAGAATTTTATCAAATTGCGGAGGATGGTTCGAAAATCAGATCCGCTTGCCGATTTACCGCAAGACGAAGACTTCTATCAGCGGCTTCACGACAAGATCATGGCTGGGATAAAAACGGTAGATCGAGCCGCCGAAGAGACCACCGAAAATACCTCAAATGAAGTGGTCGGCCTCAGATAAATAAACCTAAAGCGAATGGCCCAGAGAGAGTTTGAAAAAGAAAGCGGACCTATCGTCCGCTTTCTTTTTTGGATTGTGTGTTTTGTTTTGTGACCGAATCTAAATGTCAGAAGTAACTTGAACCAGATTCTTAGTCTGGTCGATCGTCCACTGCTCATAGGTGGCATCTTCACCATCGACATCACCCACCGCTTCACCCACAAATGTCTGCTGAGCGGCCGCCCCCAAGGTGATGGGCGGAAAAACCATTCCAAATGGCGCCTCCACACAGGGTGCGCCGTCACAAGCCAAGGCTCCTCCGGTGTGAATGCGGCCAGCATTGGCCACGGCCCCAGAGGGAGCACCAGGCCCGTCGTAGCCGATCTGGTTGGTGGGTCCCCCACCCGCAAAGCCGACGCGAAAGTGCAGCTGGCCCTGTGGTGCATACCCAATATTGGTGAAGTCATCAAAGTAGATTCCCCATTGGGCGTGATAAGTCCGTTCAGCAGTATATAAGATTGAAAGGAGGTAGCGAGCCTCTTGTTGGCGAGCCTTCTTTTGGAAGTTTCGGTAGCTGCTCACACCCATAGTGGCGAGGATGCCGATGATCGCAATCACCAACATTAACTCCACGAGAGTAAAGCCTCGTGCCCCCTTGGCACCCTTGATTAGTTGAGCCACGTCAATTCCCCCAGAAACAGTGGCCGGTCAAAGCCCCCTAGCCTAGACATATTTTCTCGCATTCAATACTTTATTCCAAGTTTTGTGAGACCTTTTTTGTCTAAATCTTGATCTGAGACGGGGGCTGAAAAAGAGTTCTACAGTTTTCAGCAAAGGCACGCCCATGGCGGAAAACAATGTGAGCATTAGTGCTAAACTTGTTGACGCTCAAACTTCTAGAAGCGTTTGGCTGAAAGAAACCCAGGAATATCCCGGCCGTACATCAGATCCACCAAACACTTGCCCGTATGGAACGAAAGCCCTAAGCCATGAGCGGTAAATCCACCCAAAAAGAAAACTTGTTGGTCATCCGGTTTGGCACCCACAAAAGGTTGGCCGTCGACGGAAAAGCCCATCACGCCCGCCCAGCGGTGGGTGATCTTTTTTCCTCGAAGAACAGGAAAGTGGCGTTCCAAAAACTCGCCCAGGGCCCCTTGAATCTTGTCAGTGACGTGATCGGAGTAGCCAGTCTCTGTCTCTTTTTCCAGTTGGCGAAATCCCCCGATCAGGACGCGACCGTCCTGGACCTGACGAAAATAATCAAGAACGAAGTGAGCGTAACAAGGGCCTTCCATAAATTTAGGGACCGGTTCAGTGGTAAGAATTTGTCCGCGAGTTGGAAAGACTTTGTCGGCAAAATAAGGATCAATCGACGGTAAGTAACCATTGAGTGCCAAAATCACCACCGAAGCGTTAAAGCGTCCTCGGTTGGTGACGACTGAGCGCGTGCCCTCGGGCCCCTCTTCGATTCGCGAGACTTCGGTGCGCTCAAATAATTTGGCCCCGCCCTTTTCGCAGATTCGGCGGGTGAGTCTCAGTGGATTGATCGAGGCGTCCGACAGATACTTAATGCCGCCGATAAAGCCTTCAGCTCCGAGACGGGTGCGGATTTGACTGCCGTTGACGGTTTCCACGTCAATTCCGCGCTTTTCCATCAGTGCGGCCGTTTCCTGAAGCTCGTGGAACTCCTGGTCCGTTGAGGCAAGTGAAAAGGTCCCTTTGTCGTCAAACTCCAAATCAGTGGCGCCGCCAATGATGTGTTCCTTGAGGAGACTCAAATTAACTTCGGAGAAATTCCAAATTTGGTAGGCGAGATCTTCGCCCCAGCGCTCAACCAGACGATTAAAATGCTCAACAGATCCACAGGTGATAAAACCAGCATTGCGCCCCGAAGCGCCGCCAGCTAATTCGTTCTTTTCTAAGATCGCAATTTTGCAGTCCGGCTCTTCTTTTTTGAGCCAATAGGCAACCGAGGTCCCGGCGAGTCCCGCCCCGACGATCACCACATCATAAGTTTCGTTGGAAGTATTGGCGGAGTGATCAAGCCAATAAGAAATGCTCATGACAACTGCCCCTCGTGGAATTATTTTGGCCCTAAAGCCTTGCCACAAGGGGCTTTTAAGTCAACGGGAATTTCAGTTCTGAAGCAATTCCCGCATAGCGTCCCAGAGACGGGGGTCGTTGAATACGTCGTTATGCTCCCGACCCGTGAGAGTGAGCATCGCACTCGCGGGATTTGCTAAGGCATTGAATACACTTGAGCCCATTTCAAAGGGAATAATGTCATCCTTATCACCGTGGTGAACAAATCCTGGAAGGGTCAGTCCCCGGGCGAGGGCGACGTTGTTGTAAACGTTCTTTGCCTTCCAACTGGCCGGAACATTATCCCAGTTATTGCCATAGTGCTTGTGGGCAAGCTGGTCGAGGGAGGACCAAATACTCGTAAAGGCCCAACCGGCGATCTCGTGCTGCCGATGATAGGCCATTCCCATTGCAACTGAAGCCCCGAGAGAGTGACCCCAAACATAGATGGGTCGGCCGGGGAGGCGCGCCTGGAGCCAGTCAACAGTGGCGTTACTCATTGCCAGCATCGCGGGCTCAGAAGGTTGTCCCGTGCTTTTGCCATAGCCAGGATAATCCATGACTGCTACGTGGGAGTTTAAGTCTTCTAGCATTTTCAACAGATTGCTACTCACCATGCTGCCAAGGTTCATCCCGTTGCCGTGGAAAAAAATCACGACGGGAGTGGTGGCGCTCCCACCAATATCTTTAAGCCAACCATGGACTCTCATCGCCTGGGAGGTACCATCGGGATACTGGACATTGATACCAAGAAACACATCTTCATATCCAGCTGGCGCATCCGGCACCGGATTTTTTTCGTTTACCTTGGCGGCTGGATACAGGCCATCTTGCGCGATCTTTTCCCAATCACATCCAGTCAAGAATACGACAGCGAAGGCCAGGGTCGTGACCTGCATGAAGAGGCGGCGGGTGAGTTTAAAAGGCGTCCAGTCCATTTGGTGTCTCCTAATTGATGAGTTGGTGCGCAGTTACCTAATGAATTGTTCGGCTGGCATAGGCAGGTGACTAAAATCTGACACCAAAATTTGGACCTGAGTCGGTTCAAGTGGTAATCGACTTTGCCGATAGGGTGCGCTTACTTCGGAATGGAAAAATTCTTCACAATAGTTTCAGGATCTTTCTCATTTTCCAGGGATTTGCAGAATTTGAGAAAGCGTTCGAAGTTACCTTCAAACACCCCAAAAACCCTCTCGAAATCGCTGAGGTCGTAGACGTAAGTCTTAAGCGATAACAGCTGAGCATTGTTGAACTTCTGTCGAGAAAAGTGTTTGAACTGATCGGTTTTCATTCGAGGAAGGATCGCGGTTTCGAAGTTTGAGCCAATCTCCTGCAGACGTTTTACTTTTAACTCGCGAGTCACTTGGGGGCGATGGCCTTCGTACCACTTCTTGAGTTCGTCCAGCTCGCGACTCAAAAATTCCGAAAACAATTTCTCATCCGCTGCTTCATTGCGAATCAAACTGATGGTGGGTGATTGGGCTCCTTCCCTCTGGGTGTAGTAAACTTCGGTGCCTTTGTTAGCGATAAAAGTGGCCAAGCGCTCGTTGAAGTCGGCCTGACTCTTGATGTAAATGGTGGCGTGGACCGTTTCGTGGATCACTAAGTTCACCAGTTCGTGACTGGGGTAAACCATCATGGTGTTGAGCAGCGGGTCTTCAAACCATCCGAGGGTTGAGTAGGCAGTGACGCCGCGAATGTAAGTGTCAAACTCTTCTTGGTTAAAGGTGGAGGCCTCTGCTTCGGCCTCCGCGCGCGAAAAAAAACCTTTGTAGGGAAGGTCACCCACAATCGGAAACGACCAAAGGTGGTGCTTCAATTCGTAGGCCGGCGCGGCCCCGACCACCCACGAGACATAAGGACGTTGCAAATCGACATACGAAGTATAGTTCTTCGTCGGTTTGAGTTTGAGTTCTGCCTCGGCAAACTTTCTGACTTCCATCGCCAAGGTGAGTTTTTGCTTCACCTCATCGGGAGTTTCAGGGTTGGCGAGGACTTTCTCTAAAGGTTGGCGCTGTTGCAATAACTTGGCTTGATGCCAAGCGCTCTTCATATAATAGGTGATTTGGCAGCTGCTGAGGGTGAGAGTCAGGAGCAGGGAGGAGCCAAGCCGGGCGATTCTCATTTAAAACATCCAGGAAATTCCTGCGCGTCCGGCGTAATCAATGGTTGGGTTATCGTCTTTAAGTGAGCTGGTCCAGCCATCAACGCCAACTTTCAAAGTGAGGGTCTTAGTGAGTCTCATCTTGAACCCGAGGCCGGCACTGGGTACGACACTGCTCGGGCTTTCGATCTCGCTCGCATTCAACCCATCAGGCTCGCGGACAATCTTCTTTTCGATGTGAGCACCGCCGATCTTAATGTAGGGATTGAGAAAGGCCTCTTTGGCGCCGAAGGTAATCACTAAATCAAGCCCGACCATGCGAAAGATCGACTTGGTAATAATTTTGGTGTCATCAACGGGCTTAACGCTGAGGAGGGCACTGCCTTCGGTGTAGCTGGCCTCGAGGGCCGACATCTCCCAAAAATAATAGCTGATGGAGCCAGTGTACGACAGACTCTCTTGGTAGTTATTGTCATCGATCGTGGAGCGACGGAAATTAGCCGAGGCTCCGACTTCAACAACTCCCGCTTGGGCCCATGGCGCGGCCATCAGCGAGAGCAAAAAAATCCATAAGAATGATCTTTTCATCACTTGTCCATTTTAGCAGAGCGCGGGCATGAATCGGGTCTAGATTGAAGGACACATCTCGATTCAACCAGATGGTCTAGCGCCAGCTCAGACAAAATTCTAGGCAATAAATTCCTAGGCACTTGAGGGGCGGTGGAGGTTTCGGTCCCTCGCCTACTGCGCGGATTTCACCATAAAAGTGGGTTGCCACTGAATGACGAAGGAATAGTACAGGTGAACCAAACCATCTTCGCCTTTCATTTCCACAGGTGGATTCAGAAAGGGTGCGGTTTTGCGAAATGCAATCGCGGCCGCTTGATCGAGGCCTGGCTCGCCCGAGGGTTTACCAATGATAATGCCCTTGAGGTAACCGTCGGGTTGCAGCAGCACTTCCACTTGGGTTTCACGCTGAACCTTGGAGAGCCTCAACACATCAGCATGGCTGAGTGAATTCGAAAACTCTCGCACGGCGCTCACCCATCGCGAGCGGATCTGCTCGTTCACCCGGTTAAAAAAGGTGTAATACAAAAACTGATCGGTGTTGAGCGAAGTAAAACTCCCTTCTTTGACAAAGGGGAGGTATTCGCCATTGGTTGAACCGCCGAGCGCGACCTGACGGCCCACCGAAGGGGCGTTGGGATCAGCCGGTAGGTTCAACATTTTTCCTCGGCGAGCGGTGATCAGCCCGTCAGGCTTTAAGTCTTCGAGCGGGCGCGACTTTGATTGCGAAGATTTGCTGGATGGTTGGCTGGCGGGGGAACTGGCCTCAATCCCCGGAGGACGGTTTTTCGTGGGTCCGTTGTTGCGCGCGACCAACTCTTCCTTTACCCGCCGAGTGAGCTGCGAGAGCAAGCGTGCTTGATCACGAGCTTCTTGTTCAATTTTCCCCAAATCCGGATCGGTGACCATCTGGCGATAACTTCGATCCGTCTTGGATTCATCTCGATAAACGATTTCGACCGGCAAGGTGGGGAGCACCCGCACCGGTACCGGCAAAACCTGGCCAAGGATATAGATCCCAAGGTGAAGAAGAAGGCTCAAAAAGATCGCCAAAAATGGTATAAATCTTTGAATTTTCGACCTTTTATTAAAACCCATTAAACTCACCCCGACCCACTATAGCCGAATTGACGCCTAAAGTTGAGACATTTTCGTACCGATAAGTAACTGGTGGGGGGATTTATGAATCCAAAGGACAATAATGTCATTGATTTGGCTAAGCGGCGTCGGGCCAAAGGCTCAACGCAAAAGCAAGCCAAAAAGGTCGTCAAAGAAGAGCAGCAGCAGGCGCCCATCGTCGATATGACCGAGCGGCGTAATGAGCAAATTCGACAGGAGCGACGCCAGGTAAAACGGACAATTTTGACTGAGTTTATCGGCGCCTATGCCGTAGTCCCCCAAAAAGGGCTGATGCGCGTTGCCCTTTACGACATTTCCGAGAATGGTTTGGCCTTTGATATCGAAACCGACACCGGCAAGTTCGAAAAGGGCGAGGAACTCGCCATGCGAGTTTATTTGAATCAGATTACGTACTTTCCGTTTCTCGTTAAGGTCCGCAACGTGCGGGCTGTGCCTGAGGAAAGCTGCTTCCGCCACGGGGCGGACTTTGTGAAGGGATCTTTGAACAACGATGCGCTCTCGCATTTTGTAAAGTTCATTGAGACCGTGAGCGCCAGCCTCGAACGCGACACCGGCGATGTCATGGTGTCCAACCTCAAGGACTAAGCCAGCTCGTCAAAGCCTCACCCACTCTTCAGGTGGATTTTGGTTTTGGTTGGGAGCTGGGCATTTCTCTCCGTTTCCTCAATCCTCGTCCTCACACGCCTTATCGGCCGCGGGCTCGTCTTCGGCGTGCGTTAGCTCTGCGAGCCACCGCACGTCGGATACGCCCCGCGCGACGGCGAGGATCGGACAAGGATTGAGAAAATGGAGAGACACCCCACCAGTGACCAAAACCAAAATCCGCTTGAATCGCGTTTTAAGAGTGGGTGAGGCTTTGGCGGGCTTTCTTAGTCTTTGGTCTGGAAACAAGATCGTTTATATTTTCATATACTTATTACTCCAAATGCGTTCGAATAATGGTGTGACCTTCGTCTGGTCCAGGATGTTGGGTGGGGGGAATCTAGTATGTCCAAAGAAAATGAACTCAAGCGCAAAGTGGTGGTCGATACCAACGTAATTCTGTTTGATGCGTTGGCCATCACCAAGTTCAAAGATTCGGACATCATCATTCCCTTTTCAGTGATCGAGGAAGTGGACCGTTTTAAGCGTGACCTCGGCGAAAACGGCCGCAACGCTCGTCACTTCAGTCGCTTTATCGACGTGCTCCGTAGCCAAGGACCGTTGGCCAAGGGCGTGCTCCTGGAGAAAAGCAACAGCAACGTCGTCGTCAGTACCGACATCAATCCCGATGGAATGCCGCCCGAGCTGGATGCCATCAAGGCCGACAATCGAATTCTGGCGACTGCTTTGGGTTTGCAGCGGAAGTTTCCCAATTGTCCGGTGGAGTTGGTGACCAAGGATATCAACTTGCGGATTAAGGCGGATGTTTTTGGTATCAATGCCAAAGACTATGACCCCGATGAAACTTCCTTCGAAGAAATGTACACCGGCGTTCGGGAACTCGAAGTCGACCCTCAGGTCATTGATCGCTTTTACCGCGAAAAATCGGTGCGCTACGAGGGCGAAACCAAACTCTACGCCAATCAGTACGTGATCATGAAAGATGCTTCCAATCACAATCACAGTGCTATTGGACGCATGAGCGAACCCGAAGGCAAAATTGTTCCTCTCATCTGTCCAACGGAGAGCATCTGGGGCATTCATCCTCGCAATGTGGAGCAGAGCTTTGCGCTCGACGCGCTTCTTAACGACGAAATGTTATTTGTGTCGCTCGTCGGAAAGGCCGGAACCGGCAAAACCCTCTTGGCTCTTGCGGCCGGGTTACACAAAACCCTTGATGAAGGACAATTTCAGCGCTTGCTCGTGAGCCGACCGATCTTTCCCATGGGTCGAGACATTGGTTACCTTCCCGGGGATGTCGAACAAAAGTTGAATCCCTGGATGCAACCGATCTTTGATAACGTCGAATTTCTCTTGGGTGCAGACAAAAAAGCGGCCGGCCGGGCCCAGGAACTCATCAATCAAGGCATGTTGAATATTGAGCCGCTGACTTATATTCGTGGTCGCAGCATCCCCAACCAGTATCTGATTGTGGATGAGTCTCAAAATCTTACACCGCACGAAATTAAGACGATCATCACCCGCGCCGGACAACGGACTAAGGTCGTGCTCACGGGAGACTGTTATCAAATTGATAATCCCTATGTGGATTCTGCGAACAGCGGACTCACCTACGCGGTTGAGCGCTTTAAGGGCCAGAACATCTCCTGCCATGTCAGCCTGACCAAGGGCGAGCGCTCCGAATTGGCTGAATTGGCGGCGAATATCCTATAATCCCGAAAGCCCGTTACACCGATAACATAGATGTATGAGTCGGTTTAAATCAGGCGATCACTTAGGACGGTTTGTCCTCGGCGAGAAAATCGGCGAGGGCGGGATGGGCCATGTTTACAAGGCTCTTGAGGTTTCCGTTGATCGTCTCGTCGCAATTAAGTTTCTCGACGAGGGGCAGAAAAAGAACTCCGAGTCCAACGAGCGATTTCGGGTCGAAGCCAAAGCCTTGGCGCGCCTCAATCACCCCAATGTCGTCGCAATGTATGCCTATGGCGAAGAAGATGGAATTCCCTACATCGCCATGGAGTATGTCGATGGAATTAACGCCAACACCTTAATTAAAAATTACATTTTTAGTCTGCGGGAAACCATTGAGCTCTTCCGCCAAGTGCTCGGCGGCTTAGGCGAAGCTCACCGGCAGGGAATTCTCCATCGTGACATCAAGCCTGAAAACCTTCTGCTCACAAACGACTTTAAAGTGAAACTTTCGGACTTCGGTTTGGCCAAAGTGACAACCGACAGTGGTCGGATCGATCTCACCAAGCCGAACCAAATTTATTGCACCATTCCCTACGCAGCTCCAGAAATTTTGCTCGGCCGCGGGCCGTCGTCACAGACCGATCTGTTTAGCTTAGGTTTGGTGTTTTATGAACTCCTCACTCGCCAGCGGGCGTTTCCAGGAGATAACGAACTCCAAATCATGGAGAAAATTAAAAATCATAAACTGAAGTTTCCACCCTCTTGCCGCGGCCTCGTTCCCGACCCACTTCGTCGCATCGTACGGCGCATGACCGAGATTGATCCCAAAGTCCGCTACACTTCGGCCGATGAGGTCTTGCGCGACCTCGATGCTTTGCAACTTGGGGAGCACGAAAAGCATCTGCCGCTGTTTTCGCAATCGGGCTTTTACACCTACGACAAGATTGACCAGTACTTTAAGTTTCTCCGCGGCAAGGGCTTTATTGGCATTGAGGCCAACTACATCCTCTTGCATGCCACGGCTCAAAAGATTGACTTAACAAAAACCCGGCCGATCGATCCCAATGGTCAGTTCACTGACCCACAAAACAATGTGGTTCCTATTCCCAAAAATGACGACATCAAAGCCGCAATGACTGAGTTTATCCAGATGGTTGCGGCCTTGCGCGAAGCGGATATGAGGGAAACCCGGGCCTTTATGACGGCATCAGGGACCAGCAAAGTGGCACTCAAGGATCGCATCCCTTGGCTTTACATTTCGGCGGGTCTGCTGTTGGTCTTGGGAGTCTCGTTTGTCTTCAAAAAACAATTGGGTCGAATGCTTCCGGGATCTCTCAGCTTATCGTCGACCACGGTCCTCAACGGCGAGCCAGCTTATCGCGTGGGAATGAGATTTCATTACAAAGTGAGATACTTCGATCGTAAAGACGGAACCCTCGTTGGTGAGAGGGATGCTTGGGAAGAAGTCACGGGCGTCATTGATGACGGCAAAGTGCGCTTTCTGATGGACGACGGGGGAACGCGCGTGGCCTATCGCAATCCATTTTTGTATTCTGAAGAAAGTAATCCCGTCGACAAGAATAAACCGCGGACTCGCAATCACTATATTGGGTCAACCGACAACTTATTCCCCCTCGAAGTGAACAAGAGGGCCACCTACCAGCGACGGACGGTCGTTGAGTCGAGCGGCCAAGAACGCTTGAGCATTGATGACTGTGTCGTCGATTCGACCGAAGTCGTTAAAATTGCGATTGGCAATTTCAATACCTACAAGGTCATATGTCGTCTCCGCTCTGACCCGCAAAAGGAAGCGGCCTTTCAATATTCCACGGATTTAGGTGCCAACCTCGTGGTTCGCCGCTTTTCATTTTTTAAAGGGATCAAAGTGGACGAGGTCTGGGAGCTCCAAAAAATTACTGGCGGCAAATAATCGCCAAGAGCTGGCCTTCCCCTTGGTCCAGGTTTCCTCAATATAGGACAAACACTTGCCGAAGAGTTGAATGAGAAACTTTGCGCAAGGCGGACACTATGTACTTACAGGGAAATCTGCAAAAAGTCTTCGATGCTCTTTATCACCTAGGGGTGATTGATCCGGTGCTCGAAATGGATTGGTCTAACGCCCTTGATGAGTTGCCGGCTCACTTTGACGAGTTTATGGAAGTGGTCGAAGCCACCAATCATCATCAGGGTGATTTCGAAGACCTTATGAGTGAGCTTAAGAAGTTCAATAATTCGGCGTTAAATTACTTGGCCATGGAGGTTGCCCGTGAGTTTGCGGACTTTCACGCGCGGGAAACGCTACACTAAAAATCTTGTCGGCGGTTTCCTCGCCCTATTTCTGACTATCGGCACTCAGGCCGAATGGAAGATCGACTTATCTCGTCGAGTGGAGCAAAAGCGCCAGACTGATGTCAAAGCACCCGAGACCGAGGCTCGCCCTCAGGAAGCAACGATCTTTGATTGGGTTGCCTCCAACCACGGCGGAGGGGGCCCCACCCAAGAGTTGGTCATTCTCAATACCGAGCAAGGTTTCGTGCCCGGCACCCTGCGGGTCCGCGAAGGCGGCACCTACACGATTCACGTGGTGAATGTTAATGACAAAGAAAAAAACGTCAGTTTTGTAATGGATGCCTTTAGCGAACATCACGCCACCTTTTTTGGCAAAATCAAAACCTTTACGATCAGCCCTAAAAAAGAGGGAATTTTCTCTTTTGTTTGCCCAGAAACTTCGGCCCAAGGCCGCCTGGTTGTACACACCCCTCCGGGAGCTGGAGTTCGCCAACCTGCCGCTGAGGAATAACAATGGCCGAGAAGAACAGCGGCATATTTGAAGCCGCAATTCGCAACTTCTTAGGACCCATTGTCCCGCTGCTGGAAGATGAGCGGGTGACGGAAGTCATGATCAATGGTCCCGAAGAAATCTGGGTTGAGATTGCTGGCAAAATTCAGCGAACCAAAGCCCGCTTTCCCAACGAAGATGCCTTGCGTGCGGCCGTCAACAATATCGCTCAAAGTGTGGGCCGTCGTATTAATGATGAAGAACCTCGTTTGGATGCCCGTCTGCCGAATGGTTATCGAATTCACGCGGTCATCCCGCCTTGTGCGCGCAAAGGGACCACGGTCGCCATTCGAAAATTTGCTTCAGTGCAAATGACTTTTAAGGACTACGTGCGAATTGGCGCCATGACCGTGGACGCGGCCCAATTCCTCGATATCTGCATGAAGCTAGGTAAAAATATTTTAGTGAGTGGGGGAACGGGCTCGGGAAAGACCACCTTGCTCAGTGTCTTGTGTAATCGCATTCCCCAGGGCCAACGCATTATCGTCATTGAAGACTCCTCAGAATTAAAAGTTGAATACGAGCACGCCGTTTTTTTCGAAACCCGTATGCCGAACGAAGTCGGTAAGGGCGAGGTCACCATTCGCGATCTGTTAAAAAGTAGTTTACGCTTGCGTCCCGACCGCATTATTGTCGGCGAGGTTCGCGGTTCAGAAGCTCTTGAGCTCGTGCAGGCGATGAATACCGGCCACAAAGGTTGTTTAGGAACTGTTCACGCCAACTCACCAAGTGATGCGATTGTCCGTCTTGAAGCTCTTGCCCAAGGTGGTGACAAAAACCTCAGTGAAAAGGCTCTTCGCTATCAAATTGGTTCCGCCATTGACATTATTCTTCAGGTTTCTCGTTACTCCGATGGCTCCCGACGTCTAGGTAGTATTGCCGAAGTAAGAGGCTTTAATCCGGACGGAACCTATAATGTGGTGCCGATTTTTCAAATGAGTCGTCTGCTCAAAAAGGCGGACGGGTCACTGCAAGGTCAAATCGAACCGACCGGTGAAGTGCCGACCTTTATGGAAGAGATCGAGGACAATCAAATTCCCTTCCCCAAAGCCAAGTTTAGCCGCAAAGCCGCCTAACACCACCGTACGTCGGATTCGCGCCCTAAGCGACGGCGAGGATTCGGATGAATATTGAGAATCCCATAAGGCCCCGGCCCGCACCAGGCCGGGACAGTCTGATTTTGGGCCCAGAAAATTCTGAGAGCTTGAGTCTTACCGGCTCGCTTTGACTATGTATTGGTAAGTGAGATCTTCTTTGTCGTGTATCTCGGCTTTCAGGCCAGAGGCTTCGAGCTCCTTGATGACGGCGGTGGCGGGAATTCGATGGCGATCATCGGGACCAACTCCGGTTTTGCCGGGCTCGAAATCAACTATATAAATGAGACCCTTTGGCTTGAGCGCGGCCTTGAGGTGCTTGACATATTGATCGCGGTTTTCGATGTGGTGCCAAGTATCGACGATCAAAATTCGATCGACGCTCGTTGGCTCCAGTCGCGGATTATCCGGATCCGTCAGATAGGCCTTGGTGCTGGCCATCTTTTCGGCGGCAATGCGCTTTTTCATATGCGCGACCAAGTTCGGCTCGATATCGAGTGCCAGGACTTCGCCCTTTGGACCCACCGCTTGGTTGAGGTGAGGGAGAAAGTAGCCGGTCCCGGCGCCGATGTCGGCCACTCGCATCCCGCCCTTTACATCCATCCAAACGACAACTTGGGCAGGTTTCTGCCAAGCATCCCGCTCGGGGTCATCAAAGACCTTGGCCCATTTTTCTGCATCAGCAAAACTGTGTTGCATTTCGCCTTGATGGCGATGCTGGTGGTGATGTCCGCAACCCAATAGCCCCGCGAGCATCAAAAAACCAATTAAGATCCGCATGCCTCAATCTCCTATTCGTCGAATCAGGATCAATCCCGGAATCGCGATGAGTGTGCAAAACACAAAAAATCCAGTCCACCCCATGGATTCAGCCATATAGCCAGTGGGAGATGACAGCAAAGTTCGCGGGACTCCCATGAGGCTTGTGAACAGGGCATACTGAGTGGCGGTAAACTTTTTGTTCGTTTGAGCCGCCATAAATCCCATGTAAGCCGCGGTCCCCATTCCAGCAGAAAGGTTTTCGATAAAAATGACGGCCGTTAAAGCCGGGAGTGAATACCCAATCACGGCCAAAGCCGCAAATCCTGCCGTCGAGACGCCCTGGAAAATTCCAAAATACATGAGGCTCGGCTTGGTCTTAAGTTTGACAATCAAGACTCCGCCCAGGAAGGTGCCGGCAATGGTAGCCCAAAAACCAAAGAGCTTCGTGACCGCACCAATCTCCGTTTTGGAAAAACCCAAGTCCATGTAAAAGGGCGTGGTGATGGCGCTCGCCATGGTGTCGCCAATTTTATAAAGCAAAATAAAAATCAGCACCGTAACCGAGCCGTGACGCTTAAAGAATTCGACGAAGGGATCAATAACACTTTCTCGAAAATTCGATGGCGGCTTGGCTTCAACCTGCGGCTCTGGAGCCCACCAGGTGCAAGCGATGGCCGGAAGCATGGACAGTCCCATAATCAAATAAGTGGTCGCGTACCCATAATGATCCGCCAGGATTAGCCCGCCTCCGCTCGCCAACAACATACCGATCCGGTAACCATATACATAAACCGAGGAGCCCAGCCCGAGTTCTTCATCGGGTAGTAGCTCGCGCCGGTAGGCATCGATAACAATATCCTGACTGGCCGACAAAAAAGCCACCAGGGTGGCCATGGCGGCCAGCAAGGTCAGATTTTCCGCTGGGTTTGACTGCCCCAAGCCGATGATTGTGAGAGTCAGCAAAACTTGCGTTAACAACAGCCAGCCACGCCGCCGGCCAATGCGGCCGAGTGAAAAGCGGTCAAAGAGCGGGGCCCACACAAACTTCCACGAGTAAGGCAGTCCGACCAGAGTGATGAGGCCAATCTTGCCGAGGTCGACATTGGCGTCCTTCATCCACGCCTGGAGGACCGAAATGGTCAGCAGCAGCGGCAAGCCGCTGGCAAAGCCCATCACAAAGGTAATAATCATGCGCTTGGAGAAGAGTGTTTTCCACATGGTGCCTTCATGGTCCTCGAGGCGGGACGTAGGGTCAACACAAGCGGAGCAGGAGCGGCCCGGTGCATATAAAGTGGCTCTCGGGGGACCCTATAAGACTTTCTTATATTCGCGGGCAATGGCTACAAACCGCTTCAGCAAGATTTTCCGAGTGCGGAAAATTCATCACTTTTATGGGCGGGATTCGTTATGAACTCAATAGGGATCAGGTAAGGAGAAGGATTTCGTAGGGGTTATGAAGTCCAGCAAATAAGGGGTGGTATTATGAACTTCGCGGGGAAGTTCAGTCTGAGGGTATTGGCTGCAATTCTATTTTTCGGTGGCCTGTCGGCGTCTGGGGCGACAGGCAATCGAGTTGACGACGAATGGCTTCGCGAGGCCATGCGCCGCTGCTCAGTTCCTAAGGCCGATGAAAAGGTCCTGTACTCCACTGAGTTTAAGTGGGGAATGTCAATGCAGGATATGAAAGACAAATTTGCGGACGTTTATGCCAGCGGTAAGCGCTTGAAGGCTCGGGCTTACTTTGATGAGCCCTCCGGTCGCTTCATTCTTCCTCATAGTACTTCGACCTCCACGCAAAAGGTGAGACTCACTTCGCAATTTTTAAAGAGCGTTAAGCTTCATGTCGAGGAAGCGCTTAAGAACCACTACATCGACTATGTGATGTTTCCCGACATGGGACACAGTCACTTATTACTTCCCAAGTCTTTCTATGACCGAGAAGTGAGGCCCCGCCCGGTGAGTGAAATGCATTTGGCTTATGAGGCGATGTTGGCGTCACCCGCAGTCAAGATTTTGTATCACACGGCCGAGCAACTCAAAGTTATCGATGAAAACAAAGAGCTGTTGCCGGATCGTCATTTGCAATGGCGGTTTTATACTCGCAATCTCGTTGGCGATAATCGAGGCGAAGGGCAAATGGAGATTTTCCGGGCGTTGAATACTGGAGCCAATACGGCTGGCGAAGAGCACGCGCACGGAGCGCACTGGTGGGGGGGAGGATTTAATATTAGCTCGAGTAGCGAGGGATGTTTTTCCTACCAAAAAGACGGCAAGACTTACTACTTTGATTTGAGTCTTGAGGATTTGCCGTATGATCCGGCTAAGGCGGGGGATCTTGCTGGGGGATACTAAGCACCCATTGCAACCCCAAAGCTTTTTTGTTCTCTAGGTTCTTCTTTAAACAATGGTTTTTTCGGGCATCAGCCCCTCAGGTCAGACCGGCCGACGGCGGCGGGCCAATGGTCACGGGCCACGGCTTGTTCTCTCAATCTCCCCCACGCATGCAATTGCGATCGGGTTCCTGCCAAACCTCATAGTTCGGAGTAATCTCTACACCAGATTTCACGGGCCGGCCTTTGAGGCTCGTTGCCTTTGCTGGTAACAAGCAGCGAATATCGGAAAACTTAATTCCATTTTTTGGCATCCCCTTAGGGAAATCAATCACTGACCCTGCGGGAATGACACCTTCGGGTAATTTTAAGTCATCGCAAAGCTTGATTTCAAAGATCTCCAGCGTCTGGGCGTGTTGGCCAAGCTGCCCACAAATCTCGATACCATTGATATTGATGGAGCCTTTCATGTAAATTCGCAATAGATCATTTTCTCCAGAAACCTGAACACCGGATGGGTAAAGATACCCGCCATAGTTTACCTTGTCCTTTGAAATTAAATTCGCATAGACACCTTCTTTTCGTTTTCCAAATCCACTTATATACAAGCGACTGACATCGGTCTTTTCGAAAAAAGGGACTCCCCGAAATAGGCTAAGCTCTGTTTCACTTAGGTTCTGTTCGGCCCCCATAAAACTTGGAACTTTAAACTCTC
>JADZEO010000028.1 GCA_020850475.1 Bdellovibrionales bacterium
GAATACTTCGGCCTTTTCCAGCGTCGCGCGAGTCTCTTCTTCCCCCATTTGATAAGTGCGAATCGGCGGCTGGATTGGTGAATTTTCTCTAATTCCCTGGTTTACTTCCTCACCAGAGCCCCCGGCCGCGCCAAATTTTACCAGATATTTTTGCAAGGATTCCTGAAACTCCTTGGTCTTCTCCGAGTTGATGTCGCTGGTCGCATAAAGGACCGTAAAAAACGCAAACATCAGAGTGATAAAATCCGCGTACGAGACCAGCCACCGCTCGGTGCTGTCTTGGTGCTCATTCACTTCCCGTTTGCGTCTCATGGCTTAATGACCTTATCGAGGGGCTTGAGGGCATAGGCGCGAATTTTTTCTTCGATAATGTAGGGATTTAATCCGGTGAGAATCGCGACGGCTCCGTCGACAATCATCTGTTTGGTTTCGACTTGAATTTGAATCTTGCGCTTGATCTTGTTAGCGATCGGAATAAAAACCAGGTTGGCTGAGCCCACCCCATAGATGGTCGCCACAAAAGCTACGGCGATACCTTGACCCAGAGCCGCCGAGTCACTGAGGTTCGCCATGACATGGATGAGGCCCAAAACCGCACCGATAATTCCGATCGTGGGAGCAAATCCTCCGGCATCGGTCCAAACTTTGGCTCCCGCCAGACGACGAGTTTCGTCGAGGTCCATTTCTTTTTCAAAAATGTCGCGCAACACCGCCGGGTCGGTGCCATCAATCATAAAGCGAAAGACGTTTTTCATGTAGTCGCTGGAAAACGTGGGCAATTTATTTTCGACTGCCAAGATCGACTCACGACGTGCGATTTGTGCCGCCGTAATTATCTCATCCGCTACCCGCTTAAAGTGCTCATCGTCGTCGGCGCGAAAGGCCTCCCACATAAGGGTCATGCCCGTTTTAAAATCTTCCATGGTGTTCGCCACTAGAGTTGCGCCAAAGGTGCCGCCGAAGACGATCAGCGCGGCCGCCATTTGCAGAAGTGCGGTAAAGTGCCCGCCTTCAATGGTATTTCCCAGTAAAATTCCACCTATGCCGATGAGTAAACCAAGAAGAGTAAGAATATCCATGTTGTTATTCCTGTGCGGGTGGGCTGACTCTCAAGTCGGTTTGCAATATTGCTTTTCGATGTTGCATAATGAGTTGGGTAAGTTCCGCGATTGACTCTCGAACCGGCAACTTGACCCCGTCGCGAAAGGTAATCACGGTATCGGGAGAGGACTCAAGAAAGAGTATTAAGTCGGGATTCACAAAGAGAGAAACACCACTCAATCTGTGTACTTGAATCATAGATTAATTCTGTCACAGGCCCGGCAAATTAGCATCTGCCGTATTGGGCCGGACCAGGCCCTGGTCCGGATCAAAAGTGACTCAAATTTTTGGCGCGGGCAAAATTCAAGTCGTTAGTCGTGATTCGAAGTCGGCCGGCCAAGAACGTCGCCAGTGCCCGATAAAAGTGGACCGCAATTATCGGCTTGGCCTGAAATAGGTCCTTTAAGCTCTGAAAGGGAATTTCGATGAGCTCCGTTCTCTCACCAGCCGTGGCCGTCGCCGAACGGACTTCCGAGTCCAAGAAGGACATTTCACCGAAGTGACTCCCGGTCCCCAGCGTAGCCACTTCGACTCGATCGCCATCTTTGGTGCTTTGGGTGATGCGAACCGAACCATGTTTGATAAAATAGGCTGCGGTGGCCTTACTTCCTTGGCTAAAAATTTCGTCGGTCGGCTTGTAAATATTGATTTTGGCAATTTCACCAACGGATGCCAACTGCTCGGCATTGAGCCCTTTAAATAGATAGATGTCTTGTAAAACATACCCATCGGCCATTGACTCACCTCTTTGCTGTACGAAGATGCAAACAGAATAACATCTATTAAATTTGCCGTTCAAGGATCGAAAAGTGTCCTTTGAAATCATAGACTTTAGGTATATAAGACGACCCTTGTTACCTTGCAGCAAGGGGAGAACCTAGACCATGAAAGCGCTAGTCACCGGAGCAACGGGTTTTGTCGGCTCGTGGCTTACACGCGCGCTCTGCGAACGCGGCATAAAAGTGCGGGTCATTTGTCGCAACCCCGAACTTGCTGGAAGCTTGCGCAATCTCCCCGTGGAACTCGTGCCTGGCGACGTTACCCAACCGGAGTCTCTTGATCGTGCCTGCCAGGAAATTCACAGCGTTTTCCACCTCGCCGGTGTGGTGGGATACTCTCGGGCCATGCGACCGCTAATGAATCAGGTCAATGTCGATGGTACTAAAAACATGGTGGAGGCCGCACTTCGCAATAATGTCCAACGCTTTGTCCACATGAGTTCGGTGGTGGCGATTGGAGCTAGTTTTGATGGCAAGCCACTCAACGAAAACTCTCCCTATAACATCGAACATTTGAACCTTGGATACTTTGAAACCAAACGTCTCGCCGAGGCGTTGGTGAGTGAGGTCACCCTTCGGCGCGGACTCAATGCCGTCATTCTTAATCCTTCGACGATTTACGGCGCGGGTGACGCCACCAAGGGCAGCCGCAAGACTCAAATCAAGGTTGCCCAAGGCAAGTTCCCCTTCTACACCTCGGGCGGAGTCAACGTGATTGCCGTCGAAGATGTGATCGCTGGAATTCTTGCCGCTTGGGAGAAGGGTCAGCGCGGTGAACGTTATATTTTGGCCGGAGAGAATCTGACGATCAAAGATCTCTTCGCAATGATTGCGGCCGAGGCCGGAGTCAATCCTCCTGGGATCTATCTGCCTAACTTTGCGGTTCACACTCTCGGCAAAATCGGCGACGGACTTGAGGCGATCGGACGCAAAGGCCCCATCAATTCTGAAAATGCATGGACCAGCACCTTGTATCACTGGTTTGATTCGAGTAAAGCTCAGCGCTCACTTGGGCTCAAACCTCGTCCCGCTCGTCAGGCGATCGCGGCGAGTGTGCGCTGGATGAAGGAGAATCATGTCATTTGATCGCGTTCGCCCACTCGTCGCATTCTTTAGCTTTCCCGTGCTTGCCATTGCGCTCTTCGGATTACTGGCGGCGATTTTGGTGATAACTCTGCCGGACGTTCGCCAACTTAAGGGTTGTATGACGGCCTCGATGCACCAAGTGGAGTTATGCCCAGGCAAGGGATCGTATGTAAGCCTAAGTAACATTTCTCCGTATTTGGTGAACGCGGTGGTGGTATCGGAAGACGGCGGTTTTTATAGCCATAACGGCTTTGACTGGTTTGAAATTCGCGAAAGCTTTTCCACCAACTTAAAGCGCGGTCGACTGGCGCGGGGTGGCTCCACCATTACCCAGCAGCTCGCCAAGAACGCGTTTCTTGACGGCGAAAAGAGCCTGGTGCGCAAGATCCGCGAAGCCTTGTTGACTCACTCCATTGAATCAACCTTATCTAAGAATGAAATTCTTGAAAGATATCTCAATGTGGTGGAGTTCGGCCCAGACATCTATGGGATTAAGCGCGCTGCCGCCTACTACTTTGACAAATCCCCGGCGCAACTCAACATCTTGGAGTCCGCGTTTTTGGCTTTCTTGCTGCCCAACCCGAAGGCGCACCATCGCTACTTCGAACGAGGCACCCTGACGGACTATGCTCGTCAAAGGATCTTGAGCATTTGCTTGCGTCTGTTTCGCTTCGGCAAAATTCAAAAGACTGACTTAGAAATCGCTAACTTTCGCGTATTAGATTTCCCTTGGAAGGGAATGCCGTGGATTCGCACAGAACTCATGGATGCGGTGGACGAGGTTTTGGTCGATGAAGCTGGTTCGGCGGATTCAAGCTTTCCAACCATCGAACAGGACTTGCCGGACGAGGATCCTGACCTCCCGACTCTGGGCAAACCGACTTCGCCCGCGGATGGACCCTGGGACGAGCCCGCAACTCCGGTGGAAGATGATGCCGGGGCGGAGCCGACAGAGGAGTACGGTGATAGCTTGAATGAAGAGCCCGTTCCGGAAACCGAGGAAAACGCTCAATAGTAAATTCGCCGTGACATTCGCGCCGTGGCCCAGTTCGAAAACAAGAACCCGAGGGCAAACAACACCCCGACGTTAAGAAACAGCAATGAGCCGACGTTGTCTTGGAGTAAGGCACGTGAGGCCATCACCGCGTGTGTCAGCGGCAGCAGATACGCCGCTTGTTGAATGACTTGTGGCAAGTGATTCAAAGGAAAATAGGTTCCGCTAAACAAGGACATCGGGATGATGAATCCTGATTGAGCGTACACAAACCAGTCATAGTTTCGGGCGTACGAGGCCATGAGAATGCCAAAGGCCGAGAACACCCAGCACAAGATTGCCAATACAAGAAGGGCGGGAATGATGAGGATGGTATCGATCATCCCCTGAACTGCGCCGACCAAGGCAACTGCAACGACGCTAAAAAATCCCTTGGAGGCCGCCCACAGAATCTCACCCAAAATAATTTCCGCAGGGTCGATGGGCGCAAGCAAAATAGTGTCATAGGTTTTTTGCCTCGCCAGTTTCGTGTAGCCGCCATAGGAGCCTTCAAAAAAAGCCACGAACATTCCCGACGTCGCCATTAAGGCCGGGAAAAAGAATTTGGAGTAGGGTACGCCATCAATTTGACCAACGAAGTATCCGACTCCGTAACCAATCGCAATCAAGTAAAGCAACGGCTCAAACATCACCCAAAAAACCGAGATCAAGAGCGTATGGCGGAAATAGAGAAAATTTCGCAGCCACACCGCCCAAACGCCGCGGCCCCAGCTGGGAAAGCTAAACAGATCGGCAAAGAAAATATGAAGCGCTGTCATCAACTCTCCTCAAGCACTACGGCCGCAACTCATATCCCGCGAGCCGCAAAAACACATCGTCCAATGAGGCCTTGCGAACCAAGATGTTGTCGCTCTCAATTTGCTCCAGAGCGTGCCGACCCTCTTGCGCCGTTTTGACAAAAATTCGCACTCGGTTATTCATGATCTGGTATTGGAATTTCTCTTTTATCCGTTTTACGTAATAGTCGACCTCGTCCTGCTTCAGACGAAATTCAACCACTTCATCGCCGATGTACTCATTTATCAAGTCGGCGGGGCGCCCCTCACAAAGGATCTTGCCCTTATCGATCAGGATAATTCGGTCACAGATGCGCTCGGCTTCTTCCATATAATGGGTCGTTAACACCAGGGACTTTCCTCGGCGCTTAAGATCCGCCATGGCTTCCCAAATCCAAAAACGCGCCTGCGGATCAAGGCCGGTCGTGGGCTCGTCTAAAAACAAAATCTGCGGATCGTTAAGAAGCGCTCTCGCAATCGTCAAACGTCGGCGCATCCCACCACTCAGCGTATCAACTTGTCGACCGTCGTATTCCTCGAGGTGCATAAACCGCAGAAGTTCCCGCGCTTGGGTGCGAGCTCGCTTGATCGGAATATTGTGGTACCGCGCATACACTAACAAGTTATCAAGAACACTGAAGTCCGGATCGAGGCCGTCCTCTTGAGGCACCACTCCGATTTTCATCTTGATGTTGCGCGAATTGGTCTTAACGTTAAGCCCGAGCACAAAAAGTTCGCCACTCGTCACGGGCGAGCTACAGTACATCATACGCATGGTGCTGGTCTTGCCGGCCCCATTAGGGCCCAGAATGCCAAAACACTCGCCCTCATTGATTACGAGATCAATTCCATCCACCACATTCTTGTTGGCGTAAGTTTTAACCAAGTTGCGGGCTTCAATGACGATGGACATTGGTTAATGCTAACCTCTTGGCTTACCAGAATCAACCGTGCCCGCCCATCAGGAACGGCTCTGCCGAAGTGTCGCCCTGAACCAGGTCCTGGACACTTAAAAAATACTCAGAAGCCAGACGTAAGACCTCATCGAGGTCGGTGGCGGCAAACAATCCTCGGCGAAACTGAGCAGAATTGGGATATCCCGCTGAGAACCACGCCGAAAATTTTTTCAGCTGGATGTTGGTAACCCGTTCGCTCGCATCCTTCTCGTAGTGCGCTCGCAGCTGCGTGAGAAGGCGAGGGAAATCCTTGGGCCCTTCGTCGAGTTGTCCCTTCCAGAGAGCCGTGGCTTGCCGAAAGATCCACGGGTTTTTCAGACAGCCTCGGCCAATCATCACTGCGGCACATCCCGACGTTCTTAATCGATCCACTGCTTGAGCTCCCGACCGAATGTCGCCGTTGCCAATGATGGGAAGGTCCGCCGCCTGTTGAACCCTACTCATGTAATCCCAGTCGGCCGCGCCAGAGTAGCCGGCCGCACGGGTGCGCCCGTGAATGGCCACCCAAGTAACTCCCTCTTCGTGAGCCAGACGAACAATTTCTTCGGCGTTGCGCGAGCCTTCGTCCCAGCCCGTGCGAATTTTTATTGTTACCGGAATTTTCACCGACCCTTTGAGCACCCTAAGGATCGCGGCTAAGCGCAGAGGTTCACGCAAGAGTGCCGAGCCGGCACCTTTTTTTACCACCTTGGGGACGGGGCACCCAAGATTCAGGTCCACAAAGTCGGCACCTCGTGCTTCGACCTCCTTGGCGGCAGAGGCCAAATGCTCCGGATTTTCACCAAACAATTGGATCCCGACTGGGTGTTGCGACGACTCAAATTTCATCAAGTCCCGCGTGCGGCCGCTGTTAAAGAACAAACCCGTCGCCGATACCAACTCAGAGACGACAATGCCGCAGCCCAACTCACGCATAAAAGAGCGAAAGGCGTTGTCAGTAATCCCCGCCATCGGCGCCAGGACAAACGGATTCTCGCGAAGAAATTTTAAGAGTGCTACTTCGGTCATAGTTAGTCCGCTGGTGGACCTCAAAAAAAGTGGTGGCTTGGGACGGAATTGAACCGCCGACACAAGGATTTTCAGTCCTCTGCTCTACCGACTGAGCTACCAAGCCATGGCCTTTAAGTAGCAGAAAATAAAAGGAAAGATATTTCTATTCCCACATGTTAATAGCTGTCAAACGGAAGTCCCCAACTTAAATGGTGCGGCGCGCCTCAGGCCTTGGATAGGGCCTGTTCCAAGTCCGTTTGAAGGTCGGCCAGGGTCTCGATTCCCACGCTGAGGCGAATCAGGCCATCGTCAATTCCTAAACGTTGGCGAGTCTCGGCCGGAACACTTGCATGGGTCATGATTGCGGGATGTTCAATCAAAGATTCCACGCCTCCCAAACTCTCGGCCAACGAGAAAATTTTCACGGTCTCAAGGAACTTTCTCGCCGAAGTCAGGCCACCTTTTAAATAGACCGTCACCATCCCACCAAAACCCGACATCTGGCTCTTCGCCAGGGCGTGCTGAGGGTGACTGGCCAACCCGGGGTAAACCACCTTGGCAATCTTGGGGTGCGCTTCGAGCATCTTGGCAACGGCAAGCGCATTTTCTTGGTGCGCGCGCATCCTCACTGCCAGAGTCTTGAGACTCCGCAGGGACAAAAAGGAATCAAAGGGCGAAGCGATGGGCCCCATTGAATTGCTCATAAAAGCGATCTTTTCCGCCAGCTCTGGGCTTGACGTTACAACCACGCCACCGACAACATCGCTGTGTCCATTAATGTATTTCGTCGTCGAGTGGACCACCAGGTCGGCACCTAAGCTCAGCGGTCGCTGAAAATAAGGGCTCATAAAAGTATTGTCGACGGCGGTAAGAATTTTTCGACTCCGGCAGAACTCGGCGATCTTTTTAATATCAACCAGCTTGAGCATCGGGTTGGTGGGCGTCTCGAGCCACACCAGTTTGGTCGTGGGACGAATCGCCGCCTCTAAATTATTCGGGTTCGTCAGGTCAACATAGGTAAATTCAACTCCGAAGTGACGCATGACTTTGTCAAAAAGGCGAAAGGTGCCGCCATACATGTCGTCGCCAGCCACCACATGGTCACCGGCCTTTAATAAGTGCAACACCACCGTAGTGGCGGCACAGCCCGAGGCAAACGCGAAGCCGAACTTGCCTTGCTCGAGACTCGCAATGCAATCTTCATAGGCTTTGCGTGTGGGATTTCCCGTGCGAGAGTATTCCCACCCTTTGTGTTTTCCGGGCGACTCTTGCACATAAGTTGAAGTGAGATACACCGGCGTCATGATGGCGCCCGTTGTTGGGTCGGGGGTTTGCCCGGCATGAATCGCTCGAGTTTCAAATCCATATTCCATTAGGCATTTCCTTTGGTCGTAGCCTGAGTCTGAGTCTCATCGATTTCAAAATGTAGCGCGCGAAGAACCAAGTTGATCTGTTCAACCGGATCTGCGGAATAGTCGATTCCCGTTTGCTTCATCATGGCCTTCACGGTCTTGCCGCAAGGCTCATCTTTGAGCAATTCGTTGACGAGGGCTTCGAGTCGATTCATGCGCGATGGTTCCATTTCCATTCACTACCTCCACCTTCATAGACCATTGACCGTTACCGAGAGACTCTCCCTCTCGGCAAGTCATAACTCATTGCCCCCCAACTCGCTTCGACGACTATGCCCACAGCGAATAGATCAGGGTGCCCGATCCCACTAAGATCAAATAATAACTAAAAATATCCAGGCGACCTCGGCTGACGGACCGAAGCACCAGTCGCAGACCAATAACTCCGAAAATAAATGCCACGACAAAACCCACAAACAATGGCGTGAGCGCCGCAACCGGAACTTCGTCTAAATGCCTCAACTCAAGAACGGCCGCGCCCAAAATTGCCGGCACGGCGAGCATAAAGCTAAAACCTGCGGCCACGTTACCCTTGAGGCCGAACAAAATCCCCGAAGCAATCGTCGAGCCCGCGCGGCTGATCCCTGGGGCAATCGCCAGACCCTGGAAAAAACCAACCCACAGCGCCTGGCCCCACTTCATCTCAGAGATTTCGTCGAGGTTCGTAAGTCCTTGAGCCTGTACACGGTACTGGCGACGCCGTGTAAGAAACAACAGGGCCGCCGTGCAAAGCAAAAAAGCCCCCACCGCCGGAAGATTCGAAAACAAACTCTCAAACTGGCTCTTTAAGCTCAGTCCGATAATGCCCGTCGGAATAGTACCCACGACCACGAGCAGACAAACCCGAACAGAGGGATTCACCTCTCGGTTTCGCCACCCCTCAATCACTTTGCGAAAAATATCCCAGAACAGTTGACGATAAACCACTAAAACCGAAGTGAGAGTTCCCAGATGAAGAACAACATCAAGTGCCAGATCGTGTTCTTTAAGGCCGAGTAGCTTTTGCATGAGGACGAGGTGTCCGGAGCTAGAGACCGGAAGAAATTCGGTCAGACCCTGCAGCGCTCCTAGTATAATGGCATCAAGCCAATCCACCCTTGCCCCCCGGGACAAATGAGCCAATGCTCATTTAAAGAAATCATCCCCTAAGACCATAGTCTGTCCCGGTTGCAGAGTCAAAATTCTCGTTCCACTTCTCTTGAATCCCGACCAACTGACTCGGTGGGTGCCTGGCAGTACGCCTCGCAAAACCAGCGGCGTGTAGCCGACCGAGCGGCCGTCAATTGCAACTTGCAGCCAAACTCTCGGCTGCACGTAAACGTCGGCACTTGGTGCGGAGTCAGAGCCCTTAGATTGAGATTGTCCGCCCATCAGCAAACAAAAGAGGCCGACTAAAATCATAGCTCCAATTGATTCCCGAGTGCTTCGCCGAGACCTTGTTAGGATTTGCGGCGGACAAAGTTCCTCGAGCGACTGCGTTCCGTTGCCCACCGGCTTTAAAAGGTGCCGCACTTTTTTTCCGATATCCTTAGCCGCCCGTGGGTTGGGCTCAATCTTGATGTAGCTCCGGCCTTCTGGCGACTCATTCTGCCAGGAGAACGCCACCTGAAGTGAGCGCACCTGGCGCGAACCACTTCGATCCAATTCCCTGGCGATTTGTCCCAAGGCAAACAAGTCACTCTGGGCGGTCGCCCACTGATCATCGAATAACTCCGGGGCAACGAATGGCGGGGTTCCCACCCTCTCTAAGACATTGCCAAGGCCGTAATCAATCAATCGCACCCGACCATGGACGTCGACCAACACATTGTCGAGACTTAGGTCACCATGGCAAAGTCCACCCGTCGCCAACACCTTTAATCCTGCCTGAATTTGACGGCAGATTTCGACAACCTCTTCTCCCGAAAGCTCACTTTGCCTGGCAAGTTGACTCGCCGAAACCGCTTCTAGTGACTCAAAGAGAATGGCCGGCTTGTTATCGACGAAGTCCCAGCACAACAAGTTGACCAAATGGTCGTGGCGAATAGCGACTAGGCTCTCGAGCGTGGGTCTAAGATTGACGTCCGAGATTTCGGAATCAATGACCTTAAGGACAACTTCGTCCTCAAAATAACTTTGCTTATCGGTGCGGATCGCACGATATACGCTAGATGAGCGACCGGAGCCGATGGCTTCGAGCACTCGATAGTTAAATGCCTGACCTAGAAGCAAGTCCATGAGGGGACTGAATTCAATTTTCCTGCCAGAGGTTCGGCGGTTGTTCCAGCAGTAGGTCAGATAGTCCAAAGTCTGCGACCTGCGCTTGGGACGGCCTCAAGTAACGACGTCGTTCCAGCTCGCTGATGATCCTTGCGCGGCAGGCCTTGGGCATTTGAGGCAAACGATATCCTTTGCGAAGTTCCTTGATCGAGGTCCGACGCAAATAAACGGGATGACAATCCCACTCGCGCCCACGCCCCAAGATGTAGCAGGCAACGGCCAGGTGTCCCAAGCGCTCTTCTCGGGCGCATATCTGTTTGAGCAATTCGTCGGGTTGGCCCCCGGCGCTTCCCGAGGCAACTAAGGCCCAAACAATCCACTGAAGGGATACCACTTTACGCCATCCCATTTACCAGATCCTGAAGCAGCGGTCCTACCAGTAACATCATAAAGGCCGGGAACTGAAACATGAGCACCGGCACCAACGCCTGAAACGGCAAACTGCTGACATCGTTCTCGAGTTGAGCCTGAGCTGCCTCACCAACTTCAATTTCGAGAACACCAAGGCTCTCTAGAATGGCCTCTCCCACCAATCCGCGTTCGAGGACTTCAATGACACTTTGACGCCAAACCGTCCAGCCACGATGAGTTCGAAGACCCGCAGTTCCCCAGGCCTCTCTTTGCCCCAACCATCGCTCTAGCAGCGAAGACATCTCGTCGCCGGAATGGCGATCCAAGTAACGGTCGAGGCCTACGCGAATCGAGTTGCCGTTTTCTATCTCCAGGCGCAGAAATAAAATGAACTTGAGGGGTGGAGCTAAACCTTCCATTTGATCCTCTTGCCAATCCTTAACAACCAAAGCGTGCCCACCGCAAATAGGGCCAGCGACCCCAACAGCCAAGTCGTTTCGATTTGCGTGCGATCGCGGAAGACGACGAAACACAACATTGCAAGATAAAGCCCGGCGAGAATTCCTGCTTGAAGGCGCATCTGAAACGTCGCTTGTCCGGACTTACGTCGAAATCCGACTTCCACCGCAAGTTTGCGCCGCAAATTTGTGATCCGTCTGATTGATTGATGGGGTTGTTGAGTTGCTTGCCGCAATTCTTCGACCACCACCGCAAGTTGCGGATCAATACTGCGGCCTTCGCCGTGTTGCGAAAAAACAACAGCGGCACGAATTTGTGCAAGTTTTGCGCGGAAAAACCCTTCTTCCTCTGATTCCAATTTCTCGATCGCCGCACGAATCGAAACTCCTCCCCTCATTCGCAATAAGAGTCTCTCGAGATAAAAAATCCACTGCTCACGAAAGCGATTTTCCCTCTGAAAAATGCTCCACTCGCAGACGAATTGAAAGCCGACGAGGAGGATCACCAAACATAACCAGCGCCAAAACTCTGACGGCAAAGGTGACACTTCGATCGCGATTAACACTCCCACCATGATGGTGCCAATTTTTGGCAACACTTGTTTGGGAAACAGTGATGTCGATTCCCAAAATGAAATCATCCGAAGTGCGATCGCCACGACGGACACTATCTGCATGAATCGAAAAACAATGCTCAACCCGCTCATCACGAACAAAAAATGCAAAAAAAGAGCTCAAGTTGTTTTTTTCTATTGACGATAGCTGTCACGCCTGTAGACTTTTAAGTGTTACCGACAATGGTATACAACTAAGAACTCATCCTAGGAGGAGACGAATGGCTAAGAAGAAAAAGAAAGCAGCAGCAAAACCGGCTAAGAAGCGCAAAGCTACGAAGAAAGGCGCTAAGAAAAAAGCTGCGAAGAAAACCACCAAGCGTCGCAAGAAGTAATAGTATCCTTTTGTAATATTGAAGCCCTTGGGTCGACCCAGGGGCTTTTTTTTTGCCTAAACTGTTTCTGGAATTCATTGTTCGACCCCATTCGCGCCTTGGCCGCTAGACCTTCGCCCGACAGAGACCCGCCTCCGTTGCACTTTACGCCGCACCCACCGAATTGCGAGCAGACGAAGCCGGTCGCTTTTGATGAGGGGTAATTAGAAAAAGTAGGAGTAGCCCACGGATCCGGTGGGCCCAAGAACAAAATCATCCACGTCGATCAGCAGATTAAACTCGGCAAACAGGGTTGAGCCCGCCCATTCGCCGCTTAATTGCAGATATTGAATTCCCAAGGTTGGAGTCAGGAGAATTTCAGAGAAGCGGCCCGTGCGCCGCTCCTTATCATTAAGAAACCGGTTTCCTAGAAATCCTGGAGTTGTTTCATTGATGGCTCCATCTCCGTCGCCAGCGGTGTACCAGCGAGCCACGCCGGCAGCCATGTATGGCAAAAACCACTTTCCTGGAATGAATTTGCGCAGCTGAAGCGCAAAAGTTTGAAAGCCCGCGCCCATTCCTATTCCGGTTTGCATACTAAGCTCGGAAGTGAAGTTGAGTTCCAAATGCGCACCCAGGACACCCCACGGTCCCGCTCCCGCGATCCCAAACCCGACCTTCCGTTGACGATGAAACCCCAGGCCATCACCCGAAATCGTGGAGTACGACGAGCTGGTGACCGACACGCCACCCTCTTCTACCAACACGGCCCCCGATGCCAACATCGTGGAAAATCCCGTCACGCTCGCTGCAAGTACTAAGATCCAACAACGCACGAAACCCCCTAGAACAACTTGGCCTTAATGCCATCTTCCTGGAAAAACTTTTTAATCGCCTTCTTGTCGAGTTCGTCGAGGCGCCAAATAAGTTCCTTCATGAGCTTAAGCGTCTTTTCCCCCTCCGGACCCCGCAATTGCTGGGAGAAGTAGGCCATGTCGTCTGACACGGTGATCAGATTTTTCAACAAGCGCTCAGCATCCTTGTTGCGCGTCGCCTTGTCGAGAAGCTTGAGGGTGTTGTTGAGGTTAGTGACCAGGCGGTTCATCATTTCGATGGTCTCAACCACGGAACCTTCGTTCTTTTCCACAAAATCGATAATCTTGCCCGCAAGACCATAGCTTTGCGAAATCAGTTGATCAATGCGGGGCGGATCTTCACCGCGGATAAGATCGCCGCGCTTGAGTTCCGCCTTGGAGCTTGAACCCGGGGTCACCTCGATAAACTTTTCGCCAATAACACCGGCCAAATTGATGTAAAATCGGGAGTCTTCTCGAATGGTCTTCCAGGCACCCGGATCAATGCTGATTTTAACTTTAAGTTTGACCTCTTCGCCGTTAGGCATTTTGAGATCGGGATCAAACTCAATCGTCTTCACCCGGCCCACTTTGATCCCCATCACCCGGACTGGAGACCCAACCTCAATCCCGCCCGCAAAATTGTAGGCCAACGTCAGCTCATGGGAGGTGGCGAAGGGGTTAAAGGCGCCTAAGAAATAAGCGAAAGCCACAACCATGACGATGGCTACCAGAAAAAGCAATCCGACCTTGGTTTCAGCTTTCATGATGACCTTCCCTAATAGAAATGAGTGAACAACCAAGAGAGAACAAAATCAATGATAATAATCGCCACCGAGGTCGAGACGACGCTATTGGTGGTTGCGAGTCCCACGCCTTCGGCTCCCGCCCGACACCGAAAACCATAATAGCAACTAAAAAGCGGAATAACCGCGCCAAAGCATGCGCCTTTGATCGACGAAAAAATGAGATCCTGAAAATGAACAAAGGTACGCATCGACATTAAGAAACTCCCCGGAGAATAACCGAGGCTCACTTGGCTCACCATCATGGCGCAGTAAAGACAGACCAGATTGGCCACTATACTCAGCAGGAATCCGCCGATCACACAGGCAACAAATCGCGGCACGACCAAGTATCGTACGGGATCCATCCCTAACATTCGAAGCGCATCGATTTGCTCAGTGACCTGCATACTACCGACTTCGGCCGCGAGTCCCGCTCCCACCCGCGAGGTGATCAAGAGCGCCGAAACCACGGCCCCCAGCTCGCGCAAAATGAGTAGCGAGGCAAACCCTGGAACCATCGCATCGTTTTTAATGATTAGCTTCATGTGAAAAGAAGCTTCAATGATGGTAACCACCGCCGCGAAGCTGACACAAAAAACGACGATGGGCGCGCTTTCGTAGGCCACAAAGACCACTTGTCGCAAGATATCGCGAAACCGATACGGCGGCAGAATGGTGCGGATGAGGGTGTTGGCCGCAAGTGCCAGGAACTCAAGCGATCCAACCCAACTGTTGTAAGCGAGCGCAATCATTTAGCTGCCCATCACCATTCTGAGTACTGTTTCACCCAAGTAACTCGTGAGCCAGTCCATAATCACAATTCCCACCATCGTAGCGACGGCCGTATTTACGACCGAGCGACCGACCCCTTTCGCTCCTCCTGTCGTGGTATAGCCCTTGTAGGTGCAGATGGATGACAGCACCAGCGCAAAGGCCAAACACTTGATCAGTCCGCTGAGTATCGACGGAAACGAAACAATGGTCGGAATGTGACGGAGATACTCTTCCGGGTTAATTCCAGAAAAGACCAAACCCATTAGTAACCCACCGGCGACCGACATGACCAAGCCCACCGCCAACAAAAAGAAGCTGGAAACGACGATTCCAACAAAGCGAGGAAAGATAATTTCTCGCAAGGGATTGGCGCCAAGACACCGAATGGCGTCGATTTGCTCGGTCACCCGCATGGTGCCGAGTTCGGCCGACGTAAAGGCGCCCACCTTGCCACTCAACATAAAGGCGATGAGTAGCGGACCCACTTCACGAATGGTTCCACTCGTCGCCAGTCCGCCGAGGTAACCAAGCGCTCCAAATTCTTTGATCTGCATCGTGAACTGCACGGTCATAATCGCGCCGACAAAAAAACCAGCAAGCGCCGTGGTGCTAAAACTTTGTTGGGTGACCTTCCAGATCTGTTCGGCAATGATGTCGTAGCGCCAAGGCCCCCGCGCACCGGAGCGAAATACGTCACGCAAAAAGAGTAGGCCTCCGCCGATGTCGTCAATGATCTCAATGAGTTTTCGCAAGTTCCAAAGCCTCCTGCAAAAAGTCTTTTACGAGCGGTTGGGTGGACCGCTTCATCTCATCGGCCGTGCCGTAGGCGACAATGCTACCTTTATCAAGAACCAAGATCTTGTCGGCAATCGCGAGCGCACAATGCATGTCGTGACTCACCACCAGTGAAGTGGTGTGGAGCGTGCGGCTGAGGTCACGGATCAGGTTATTGATGGTGTTGGTGGTTACCGGATCAAGTCCTGTCGTCGGCTCGTCAAACAAGAGGATTTGCGGGTCGATGGCCACCGTGCGCGCCAAGCTCACGCGTTTTTGCATTCCATAACTTAGCTTCGCCGGAAAGCGCTCTTCGACGTCGGGGAGATTCACCAGACCCAACACCCGAGCCACCCGCCGACGGATCTCTTCTTCATCGAGTTGATAGTGTCGACGAAGACCAAACGCGATGTTTTCAAAAACCGTTAGCGAATCAAAGAGCGCCGGGTGCTGGAACACCATTCCGCACTTTTTGCGAATGGAGAGATACTCTTCCTCACTGAGGTGGGTCACCTCTTCGTCGTCAATAAAGATCCTCCCGGACGTCGGCCGCAAAAGGCCCACAATGTTTTTGAGTAAAACGGATTTCCCCGTCCCTGAAGTTCCCAAGATAAATAGAATTTCACCCGCATCGACCGAAAAGGTGATGCCGTTGAGAACCGTTCGCTCGCCGAATTTTTTGACCACGTTCTCAAATCGAATCATCCGACCGCCGTCAATGGCCCATTGAGGTCACCAGTAATAAATTGATGCACCCGCGGATCGCGATGTGCCTTGGTTTCCTGCTCCGTACCCGTAACAATCAGGCCACCGTCCACAACCATACCAATTCGGCCGGCCAGCTGGTACGCGCGATTCATATCGTTGGTAATCGCAACGAGAGTTGAGCCTTTTTCCTTCTGCAGCCGAACAATGACATCGATGATCTTCCGGCTGGTAATCGGGTCGAGTCCCGCCGTCGGGTCATCATAAAAGATCACCTCCGGATTGAGGGCCAGGGCCCGGGCAATGCCCAAACGTTTTTGCATACCGCCGCTGATTTCATCAGGAAATAATTCTTTGGCGTGAGAAATTCCCACTTCATTTAGAAAAAAATCAACCTTCGCCTGAATTTCAGCTTCAGTGTATTGAGCCGCCTCACGCAAGGGGAAAGCAATATTCTCTCCACAAGAGAGCGAATCAAAAAGAGCGTTTTTTTGAAACAGCATTCCCATTCGTCGCATGATTTGAGTGCGTTCGGTAAAGGTTGCCGTGTAAAGATTCTTGTTCTCTACCAATACCTGCCCCGCAGTAGGCTCGAGGATTCCTGCCATGGCTTTAAGCAAGACAGATTTTCCTTCACCGCTCGGACCAATCAGCACGACGGACTCGCCCCGCTGGACCTCGAGATGAATTCCCGACAAGAGTGTCTTGCCCTCAAATTCAAAACCGAGATCTTGCACCTGAATCAGTGATGACACTTTGCCCCAAGCCCCCGAAAAGAGAGAGTCTCAACAGAAACTTCAATTGTGGCAAATGCCCACCCCAGATGTAAACTTCCGTCTTACTTTAGCTGTTGTTCTGCATCATTCTGTGGGGCGGGTTTCTCATCTATATATTATAGATTGATTGCACATCTCAGCCCGTTTGCTATAAATCGTTCCTAAACATTCGAATTACTTTCAGTTTCGTTTTATTCAGGACAGCGTCGACGCCAGAAAGGACATATTTATGGCACACAAGAGAAAGAAGATAACTGTCGTAGGTGCGGGCTTTGTGGGATCCACGTGCGCTCATTGGGCTGCCGCCAAGGAGCTTGGTGATGTGGTGCTGGTAGATATCAACGACGGCGCGGCCAAGGGTAAGGCTCTTGATTTGTTTGAAGCATCACCCGTTGAAGGCTTTGATTCGCGGGTGATTGGAACTAGCGATTACAAAGACACGGCCGGCTCCGACGTCGTCATTATCACTGCCGGTATTCCTCGCAAACCCGGCATGAGCCGCGATGATTTACTTTCGACTAATGCTAAGATCATGAAAACCGTATGTGAAGGTATTCGCGAGCACTCGCCGAATGCCGTTGCCATCATTGTCAGTAATCCTCTTGATGCGATGGCTCTCGTCGCCAAAGAAACTCTTAAGTTTCCTCGCGAGCGCGTGATCGGCATGGCCGGAGTTCTCGACGGAGCTCGCTTCCGTTCGTTTATTGCCGAAGAACTCAAGGTCAGCGTGAAAGATATCCAAGCCTTTGTCCTGGGCGGTCACGGCGACACCATGGTGCCGATGCCTCGTCACTGCTCGGTCGGCGGAGTTCCGCTGATGGAGATTCTCCCTAAGGATCGAATCAACGCTCTCGTGGATCGTACGCGCAACGGCGGTGCCGAGATTGTTGGACTCCTCAAAACCGGATCAGCTTATTATGCTCCATCCGCAAGTGCCGTGGAAATGGCCGAAGCGATTCTCAAAGATCAAGGTCGCATTCTCCCCTGTGCCGCCTACTTGCAGGGCGAATATGGCGTGAAAGACCTCTTCATTGGTGTCTTGTGCAAACTCGGCGGCAAGGGTCTCGAGAAGGTCATGGAAGTGGAGCTCAATGGCGAGGAGCGGGCGGGACTTGAAAACTCAATCAAAGCCGTTCGCGATCTTGTTGAAGCCCTCAAAAAAATTGAATACTAAATTTGAACCTGCTGCATCGGGAGTGCGCTAATGAATATTCATGAGTATCAGGCCAAGGAAGTGCTGCGTGCCTACGGAGTCCCCACGCTTAAAGGCGTGATGTCCAACACGGTCGAAGGTGCGGTCAAGTCCGCCCAAGATATGGGTGGACCCGTGTGGGTCGTTAAAGCTCAAATTCACGCCGGAGGACGCGGCAAAGGCGGTGGAGTTAAGCTCGCCAAATCTATCGACGAGGTTCGCTCTCACTCCAACAACATTTTGGGAATGAATTTGGTCACGCACCAAACCGGTCCCGAGGGAAAGACGGTTAAGCGCCTGTTTGTTGAGCAAGGTTGTAACATCGCCAAAGAATATTACGTTGCTGCCCTGCTTGATCGCGCCACCAGTCGCGTGACCATGATGGCGAGCTCCGAGGGCGGCATGGATATCGAGGAGGTTGCCGCCAAGACGCCAGAAAAGATCATTCGCGTGGTCATTGACCCGGCAATTGGTCTGATGCCCTTTCAGGGACGTCAGCTTGCGTTCGGCATCGGCATGAAAGAGAAGGTCGCTAACAAGGCCGCCAAAGTGTTTCAGTCTTTGTATAATGCCTTTGTCGCCAGCGACTGCTCTCTGGCGGAAATCAATCCTTTGGTTGAAACCAAAGAGGGCGAGGTTCTGGCCCTTGATGCCAAGATGAACTTCGACTCAAACGCCCTTTATCGCCAGCCGAAGATCGTCGAATACCGCGATCTGGACGAAGAAGAGCCCTCTGAAATCGAGGCCAGCAAGTACGACTTGGCCTTCATTAAACTCGATGGCGACATCGGTTGTTTGGTGAACGGCGCGGGCTTGGCGATGGCAACGATGGATATCATTAAATTGAGTGGCGGCAATCCGGCCAACTTTCTAGATGTGGGCGGCGGAGCCAATAAAGAAAAGGTCACCAACGCCTTCAAACTGATCCTGACCGACAAGAACGTAAAGGGTATTTTGGTGAATATCTTTGGTGGCATTATGAAGTGTGACATCATTGCTGAAGGTGTCATCGCGGCAACTCGAGAACTCGGCCTCAAAGTCCCTCTGGTAGTACGTCTCGAGGGAACCAATGTCGAACTTGGTAAGAAGTTGTTGGCCGAGAGCGGACTTAATATTGTTCCCGCTAACGACCTCGCTGATGCTGCTCAAAAAATTGTTCGCGCCGTGAAAGGAGCTCGCTAATGGCTATCATGGTAAACAAAGGCACCAAAGTTATTTGCCAAGGTTTCACCGGTGCTCAAGGAACCTTTCACTCTGAGCAAGCCATTGCCTACGGCACCAAAATGGTCGGTGGCGTGACTCCCGGAAAGGGTGGAACGACTCACCTCAACCTTCCGGTGTTTGACACCGTTGCGGATGCAGTCAAAAAGACCGGCGCGACGGCAACGGTCATTTATGTTCCGCCACCTTTCGCGGCTGATGCAATCATGGAAGCCGTGGATGCGGGCCTCGAGCTTGCTGTTTGTATCACCGAGGGAATTCCGGTTCTCGATATGGTCAAGGTGAAGCGCTACATGATGGGCAAGAAGACCCGCTTGGTCGGCCCCAACTGCCCCGGAGTCATTACTCCTGGACAATGTAAAATCGGCATAATGCCGGGGCACATTCATAAGCCCGGCTCGATTGGGGTTTTGTCACGCTCAGGAACCCTCACCTATGAAGCTGTTTGGCAGTTGTCGAACTTAGGCCTCGGGCAAAGCAGCTGCATCGGTATCGGAGGTGATCCGGTGAATGGAACTAACTTTATTGATGTTTTAGAAATGTTTAACCGCGACCCTGAAACTCAAGGTGTCATCATGATTGGTGAGATCGGCGGATCCGCCGAAGAAGACGCGGCTGAGTACATTCGCCGCGAGTTTAAGAAACCGGTGACTTGTTTTATTGCGGGTGCAACCGCCCCCAAAGGCAAGCGCATGGGACACGCTGGTGCCATCATCAGCGGCGGCAAGGGTACGGCCGAAGCCAAGTTTGAAGCACTCAAGTCCGCGGGTTGCCACATTGCTCGCAGCCCCGCCGAACTTGGGTCCACCCTAAAAGCAAGTTTGTAACCAAGAGGAGTATTTATGGCTAAAGAGTTAACTTTCAGCATTATCAAACCCAATGCCGTTAAAAAGAACGTCATGGGCGCGATTATTCAAAAATTTGAAGAGAACGGTCTTAAGATCGCCGCTGCTAAATTGGTTGTCCTGGATCGGTCTAAGTGCGAACAGTTTTATGCCGAACACAAGGCCCGCCCCTTTTTCGGTGAGCTGGTGGATTTTATGACTTCAGGTCCGGTGATGCTCATGGCCCTCGCGGGTGAAAACGCGGTTGAGAAAAATCGCAAAATCATGGGCGCGACGGATCCGAAGAAGGCCGATCCCGGTACCATTCGGGCCCTGTTTGGCGACAACGTCGGAGAAAATGCGGTTCACGGCAGTGACAGCCCGGCGAGTGCGCAGCGCGAACTGGCTTTGTTTTTTGAAAAAC
>JADZEO010000029.1 GCA_020850475.1 Bdellovibrionales bacterium
AGAGGAAAGGCCTGGGATAATTATTAGAAAAGCGCTGTCAACAAAAATTTTTAAAAAATTATTAGAAATTTATTGGGAAAATTGTAATTGGAATTTGCAACTTCCAATTACCCAATCCCTTCAGTGCGAGTGCTGCCGTTTGGTAAAATTTTTTGAAAAACCAGAACTACCCGAGACAGAAAATCGCGTTGACCCAACTTAAGGCAACTTAAGGCAACTTAACGCAACTTAGCGCAACTTAATGCAACCTAACGCAACTCTCCCTGGACGTCGCGGGTGAACTGAAATTGGACACCACGAGTGAACTCCAATCGGACGCCACGGGTGAGCTAAAACCAGACATCGTGGGTGAATCCTCCCTAAATGAGGTCACTCGTTCGACTTAAGAACATTACCTTTCTGATTTGGCTTCCTCAGATCCGTGACTGACACTCGCACGGCAGGAATAAAAGGCTTGGCTGAGTGCTTCTTCAAGCGAAGAAGCAAACACTCGGTGCTCAACCAGGGTGCGCACTTTGAGTGCCGAATTATAACAAGAGTACTCGCTGAGTTCAGTGGGGGCTTCGACCCCGTCGCCACTACCAGCACCACCGGCACCACTACCGACACTACCGCCACTACCTGCTCCACTGCCGCGGCCTGAAGATTCGTCACCGCCAGACGTGGGACCGCGAGCACCCGCCTTCTCGACTGACTTAAGTCGCGGCTCCCCGACCGTGCCCGCAGAACAGCCTTGGCAGGCAATCGCCGGATCCATTATCGAACGATCATAAAACTGAGTTTGAATGCAAACACGCTTAGGAAAAGCTTCGTGCTTAAGACAAACCATTTCCGCCAAATCACGATCCAACAAGTGGTCTCCCACTCGCAGTCGCTGACATTGATAATTAGCCGCTGACTGACACAGACTCGCCTTTTGTGCCTCCGGCAAGCCTGCGAGCATTCGCAAAATCTCGGGACGGTAAACTTGGGCGGGATTAGGCACCGAACTCTTCATGCGTCCGCAGTTTTGGTACAGAGCCATCAGTACCACCAACACCGAACCCGTCAATAAACCGGAGCGCCAGCGACGACGCAGACGAAGAAAACTCAGAAGTCGAAACCGCGATGAAGACTCTACCCCGACCATGAGGAACTTTTACCATAGTCTGGTTTGGGACACAAAGTATTGGAGTGTTTAACTATTCATCCTAAACTGAAGGCCAACCGTCGTGAGTGCGCAAACAGTCCATCACCATCTTGAGGAGCCCAATGAAAACTGCTGTCGATGAAATCATGTCCGAAGGAGTGATCTCGGTCGGTCCCACCTCTTCCATCCGCCAAGTGGCAGTTTTGATGGCCGGAAAAAATGTGGGCGCCACCGTAGTGGCCGACGGTGGTCAAATGATAGGCATGTTTTCCGAGAGAGATCTCTTGAACCGCGTGATCGCCAAAAATATTGATGTCGACAAGACTCCCGTGCGCGAGGTGATGAGTGCGCCCGTCATCACCATCGATACCGGCACCTCGGCCAACGACGCCCTTTACATCATGACGGTCAAACACATCCGTCACCTTCCCGTGGTGGATAAAACTGGCAAACCTCTCGGCATGCTCGGCATTCGCGATCTGTTAGAGTCTGTTCTTAATGAAACGATTGATGCCTTCGTGACCAAGAAATAAGCAGCTCCGCTCTGCTGCTCCCTTTGAGTTTGAGTGGGTAATTGAGCGCCGCGGATTAACTTCCGGTCACATCGGGTACTGGACCCCAGTTCCCCTCACAGGTGAGATCACCTCGCAAGATGGGACCCGCAAAACTTAACTCATGAACCAGGACCCGCCGTAAGCCCGACTCCGGATTTTCCATCACGAGAATATCAAAACCCTCGTCCCAACTCTGAGGTCGATAACAGTCCATGACGACTTTGTTGCCTTGATAATGAGCACTGTCGTCGGCAACGCGAAAGCATTCATATTCGACCAAGGGAGTTTCGCCGGCAAAGCTCAGCGAAAACAAACCACTGATCACCTTGCCCGAGTTGGGCCAATCCAGTGTAACCCCTAGACCTTCGTCGCGGATGAGAGGCGAGCTGCATTGCACACCCCATTGGTCTTGCCCTTGGCTCACCGAATAGAGAAAGCTCACAATGACGGCTAGAGCTTTAAAAAAGAACAATTCCACCCTCCCCAAAACATCTACCGATATTAACAGCAAAGGCGGGGCCAAGTCAGCGCCCGCCCACCGGCATTAGGGAAATTAAACGAGACATTTTGGGTCGGAGCTGCGCGAGAGTCTCAATTCCGATGAGCCGGGACCCAGCTCACGAATCACTGGCGCTTGAACATTTCCTTGTCGCCACCGGCGCCGTCGAGGGGCGCTGCCATTTCCCGCAAAGCCCTGAGATACTCCATGGCACCCGGAGGAAAACGCAGTCCATCATCACCGGACTGGTCGAGGAAGAAGTTCTGTTCCAAACGCTCATAGCAATTCATCGCCAGAGTCGAGTGCGGTGAACGCTTAATGCACGCCTTGTAGTAGAACTCATTGGTATCGCCAATGCCCATTTCGGTAACCACCTCATAGGTCTGCCCCAGATAAAAGAGCGCTTGCGCTTGCTCTTCCATGCTCGCCTGGCCGCGAAGGAAGTCATGGAGCAAAGCTGAAGCCCGCAGGTAATGCACGTAGCTCGAGCGATCACCCCAGTAGTCTTCACCTTTACGGGCGTCTTGCAAAATACGCTCAGCCTTTTTAAGCAAGCTTTCTGACTTAGAGGATTTTTCCACTTTCCACTTCTTAATCGTGGCGAGCCAGTCTTTGGCATTGTCTTTTTGAAATTGCGGCAAGGCCTTATTGCTCAAAATGGTATTGACGATCTTTTCCGCGTGAGCGGGATCTTGTTTGGCCCGCACGACCACATTAAGAGCACTGTTGGCCGCCTTGGTCCACTCGACGGTCTCATCACCTGCCAACTTTTGATCGGCCAGAATGGCTTCGTATTGTTGAATCGCTTGATCGTAGCGGCGAACTGCGGCGAGCAATTCCCCTTTTTCGATGGGCTTTAGGCGCTGAAAGGCTGCGTCCTTTTCCCAATCCACAAAGGACGGACCCCAACTGCCGCGCGAATGACAACGCACACACATCGAGGTGGCGTTCTTAAGAACCACGCGTGAAAAGTCGCGCTTGCCACTGCGCAAACCCTCGGCCGCCAGAAACAACTCGCGATCCAAGGAATTGGACAAAACACCCAGGAGCGGATCCTTGTCGATTTTTTTCACTTCCTCGCCCGCCCGTTGTTCATTCACATTGTGGGCCAAGGTCGCCATCCGTTCGGCATCATCTTGGATCTTGCGACGATTTTCCGGAGCATTAAATTCTTTTTGGCTGACCAGATAGGGATAAATACCGACGAGAAGTTGACTCATCTCCTGCATGCGATCTTTCCACTCGGTCCCCGGTGTTTGCGCTGATTTGCTGCTGCTGCCACATGAAATGAGGGCAATGCTTAAGCCGATCACTAAGCTCAACTGCCCTTTGCGCCAATTTGCCATCGTCATTTTCCCGCCTCCCCGTCACGCCTTAGAATTTGAGTACAATTGAAACCAGCAGATAGAGTCCGCTCAATATACTTAACACCATCCAGATGTTGCGTTGTCGATCCACCGTCACTTCAAAAGTTGAAACTGATTCGTTTTCTAAATAGATACTGATCGAACGATCATATTGAAAAATCGTCGAGGCATAAATGATCAAAAAGGTACTGTCAAAAATCGCTTGGGTGACATATTGCACTCCCCGATAAATGCCGTAGGACAACCGCACCATCGCGATCGCCACGAGAATGCCAAGGACCACGCGAATCCAAAAGCGAATCTGCATCATCCCCTCGCGCACTCGCGAGTCTGAAAAGCGGTCAATGATCCGACGGTCGCGCGCCTTATTGCGACGATCTGCCATAGGTGCGTCCTCCAGGTGTGGTGCAGTTCAATTTGCTGTTGTTTGAGACTCTTATGAGTCTAATGGGAAAGTGGGTGGTTGATAAGTGAAGAATGGGCCCTTGACGGGCCCATCTTCAGCAACTGGACCTTGGAACGGGGGTTGTTCGGTGGCCCACCGACGCCCTCCTGTTAGCGCCGGGTGCGAAACGAGATAGGATGACTCACCGACGGTGTGCCTTCGACTCCGGAAAAGACCCGCACACTGTAAACCGTGTCGGGAACCAGACCCGTCAGCTCAACTCGGTGCCTGACAACCAAGTCGGGGTACACTGCACCGGTGTAGACCCAACCTCTAAACGTATCCGTCGTCTCTACTTGCGAAGTTGAATACAAATCCGTGTCCCACGTCACGGCGGCCGTGGTTGACGTGATGTCAACAATCTGCAGCCGCGTGATCTTAACCGGAATCTCTTCTGAGTCATCCGGCTTGAGACAATAGCTAATGTAAACTTCAGAGTTTTCTCGCCCCGCATGGCTGGTCAAGTGGACTTCCTTGACTTCGCTCACATAGACAAAGGGAACCTGAGCAGCATCAACTTCCACCCCGACCGAGGCAGGGTCAATTTCTCCGCCATGATCGTCGAGAGTGAACTCGGTTTTGAGGGACAGTTTTTTGGTAACGAGAGTTCCAATTTGTGCGAGTCCCTCGTGGACATGACCGCCGGCGAGGTCCACCGCCAGCCCATTGGCTGCGCGAATCATTTCTAAGTAGCCATAGGCGATTTCATTCTCACCAGTGTGAGGAAAAACCGAGCCCTCATGATACACAACTCCTGAGACCAGCAGCGGTCGATCACCTTGAAAACCCCGTAGCCGCGTGTAGGTATTTTCCGGCGTCACATATTGGCAATAGAGATTAAAGGCCGGGCCTTCTTTGAGGTTTGGATCGGGAACCGGTACGACTCCCACCGGGTAACGCGCGCAAATGTCATTTTCATCAGCGACAAACACCACCGCTAAGGCGGCATCGCTGCGGAAAAACCCTTGAGCCCGCGACTCCGCCAGTTGGGTGGGTTCCATCGCTCGGTCCAAGGAATAAATTCCGGCCTCACCGCCATCCGTGATGGTCTCAGTTGCGACATTGCGCATGCGAGTGCGCAGAGCCGCGCGAATATCCGCCATCGCCATGGCTTGATTATCCAAAACAAACGGCGTTGTCGAACTCGGGCGATATAACCGCCCCGCCCAGGTGGTGGCATGAGCCGGCATGACCGCGATGCGCACGTCGGCGTCCGCCGGCAGCTCCGCCACAAAGGCGTCGACTCCGTCACCGATGGCATCGCGCTCTTCGTTGAGCGAGCCCGAGGAGTCCACCACAAACAAAATATCGATCTTTTTTGTCACCTGAGCCGGAGGTTGATATTCTTGGTGCTCGTAACAAAAGGCTTTAGGCTCGGGATGATCCACCACCGGCGGCTGATAATCCGGTGGATTAAAACCATTATCGATGGCATTTTTTTCGTCATCGGTCAGCAGACACGATGAAACACTAAAGAGCAAAAACAGGCCCAATAGGACCTTAAATCCCTTATGTAAAGACATACCGACCCTCTCAGGACAACAAACGTTTCCACAATTTCCTGATTGCCGGAGCGTGAACTTACATACTGGAATGAGATTTCCGCAACCAACGAACAGCGACTAGTTCAGCTTAGCCCAAAGTCGAGGGCGATGAAAATAGCTAAGACATGAACATTTTCCCATCATTTCTCAGTCTGAAACAAAAATGCCGTCGCCGACGAACTGAGCCCCTCGCCACCCCTCGATCGCCCCTCACCATGGTGAAGCGGAGAACCAACCAAAAACTTTGAAACGAATCAAATTGGAGCCAAAGGTCTCCTCAGCGCATCAACCTGTAACGGCAATCGATTCAATCCTAAACACCACTCAAACTGAGGCGTCGATTCTCTGACTTTGCTCACAACTTTTCCACCCACTCTTATAGAGATCTTAATTGGTCCATCACCATTCACTTACCGATATATATGATGAACCCGATGACTCTTGAGCAATCACAATAGAGGAGAATCATGGCCCTCAAAGGAAAAGTTCTACTCGTTGACGATGATGCCGCACTACGAGACATCCTCCAGTCCACCTTGGAATTGGAAGACTACGAAGTCGTGGCGGCCGAGGACGGTTCTGTCGCCAAGCAAAAACTCGACCAACTGGGCAGTGAGATCTCGGTCATTATCACGGATATTCGGATGCCCAACGCCGACGGCGTCGAAGTGCTCAAACACGCCAAGGGTAAACGCAAAGATCTCCCCGTTATCCTTATGACTGGCATTGCCGAAATCATTCAAACTAAAAAGGCCGTTGATCTCGGTTGCGATGATTTTATTGCCAAACCCTTTAAGCCCTCAGAGCTTTTGGCTGCTCTCGACATTTTGCTTAACCCTGATAACCAGACCCTCAACGAAACAAACTCGGAGCTCGGCCGGGATCCTGAATTCTGCAAAGTGTGGCTAGAGGATTTCGTGACCGGTTCCTCCTTACAGACCGATCTTTATGTCCGTTTGTCGTCGACTAAGTACCTAAAAGTTGCGCGAAATGGCTCCAGCCTTGATCGCCCGCGGGTCGAAGCCTACAGACAACGCGGTCTTCATTACTTGTACATTCCCAAAGAAGATTTTGCCAAGTATGTGGGCCTCAACCTCAAGGTAACGACGGCCATCGCCAAATCCGGCGGCGGGATTAGTAAGTCACAAAAAATGCAACTTCTCAAACACACCACCGAAGTCATCTTAGAGGAAACCAATGTCAACGGCGTAAGCCCCGAGCTGGTTGAAGTCGCTCAAACCCTGGTGGGATCGACGGTCGCCATGATGACCGAAGACGATGACCTTTATAGTCTTTTGAGTATGCTCAACACTCACTCGGACGCCCTTTACGCCCACTCAATGGCCGTGAGTGTTTACTCAGCCCTCATTGCGCAAAAGATGCAGTGGACTTCACTCGGCACCAAATCCAAGCTCGTGATGGCGGGACTTTTTCATGACATTGGCAAAAAGGAACTGCCGCGCCAACTCCTGGAAAAGCCGCGCATCAATCTTTCCGACCAAGAGGTTAAAATCCTTGAAACCCACGTGGTCCGCGGCAAAAACATTCTGTTACAAATGCCATCGATTCCTTCGGATGTGGTCTTGGCGGTGTCACAGCATCATGAATACTGTAATGGCCAGGGTTTTCCCGGGGCCCTCACCGTGCACAAGATCCACCCCTTAGCCAAAGTCATTTGTGTCGCCAACCTCTTTGCGAATTTGGTAGTCAAGGGCCTTCAAGGCCGAGAGCCCCTCACTCCTAAGGCGGCCATCCAAGAACTGGTCGAGTATCACCTCGAAGAAGTCGATCGCCACGCCCTCGCCGGACTCATGAACGCCTTTGGATTCGAAGTTCCTAAGGAGTTTGAAAAATACGGCCAAGGCAAATTGGGGCTTACGGGTACATAAGGGGGACACTTGGTCCAGCACCAAAGTTTGAAGAATCTCGCCCACACTCTCTCTGAGTTGGGGGTCAATCACATCCGCACCAATTCGACCCGTCGGCATGTGCGGATCGCGAATTTGCTGTACCTGATCATGCTGAGCTACGCCCTGGTGTTTCATGTGGTTTATTTGATCTTCGGTGCCCATCTGGTGGCCTTTGTGGTGGGACTCGGTGCCACGATCGCCGTCACTGCAATGGTGTTAACCCACAGTGGGCACCACTTCGTCGCCCGCCACCTAGCCTTTGCTTATGCGGTTTTAGCAATTGCTTTTGCTCATCAGTATTGGGGACCTTCGTTTCATTTGGATTTGTTTTTCTTTCCGCTCACCATGATTCCTTTTTTGTTGTTTTCCATGGAAGAGCGCAAGTCTCTTTTTGTGGGCACCGGGATTGCCCTGGCCGGCTTTTTTGTTTCCAACCAATGGAGTCTCGAACTCATTCAAAACCTCCAGCCGCTCGGGCAAAACGCCACCGCCCGCCTGGTCGTGGGAACTCTCTCGCAGTACTCGGCCATTGCTTTGGTGATCGTACCCATTTTGATTATTTTTCAGTCCATTCAACAGGGCGAAGAAGAACTCCATTCTGCCGCGCAAGAGCGGCTCAAATCAGAAAAGGACGTCTCAATTGGCCAGATGGCCGGCACCTTGGCCCACGAGATTAATTCGCCACTCACGATCACCTTAAGTGCGATGGAAATGATCAACATGATGGCCGCGCGAAACAAGTTGGATCCGGCAAAATTAAAAACCATGACCGAAAGAGCCGAAACCGCCGTCACGCGAATTTCGGGAATCACCCAAATGTTGCGGGGACTTCATTACTCGTCAGTTCAAGAAGCCATCGTGCAAAATTCATTTAACAACATTTTGCGCGAGCTTTTGGCCGTGGTGTTACCGCAAATCCACAAACACAACATCGAATTGAGGCAAGACATTACCTCTCCTCAGCTGGAGCTCGAGTGCCGTAAATATCGGCTCTTTCAAGCTCTGCTCCACCTGTTTGAGTTTGCCATTCTCCAATCCAAGAGCGATTCAGGCGCCATTGTGAACATGAACGCCACCCAAGATCAGGATCACCTAGTTTGGAATTTAGAGTTTAGTGCCGGCACCATCGGTGAAGAAGAAATCGCTAAAATCAACGACGCCTTTTACACGACGTCCGCCGACCACAAGGCTGATTTTCCCGGACTGGCCATGGCCAGTTTTATCATCAATCGACATCATGGTTCGCTCAAAGTGGAGCGGGCCGGAACGGCCTTGGTCTTCACCGTCACCCTCCCCATCCACCAACCCCGGGACGTCGAAGCCGCCGGTTAAGGTAGATTTTACAAGGTCAGCTGGCGCCAATATCACACATTTTGGGATGATTCTCTCGGCGACACAAGGTGCTTTGACCGACCAGCAGGCCAATGGTAGCCGTCCCGTGAGTTTTTGGGGAAAAGCTCAATACCAAAAGGGGAATGGTCATGCGGGAATGGGGAATTGGAGTTCGGGGGGTGAGGGCCACGGTTGTTACGGGCTTGGTGATTTTAATCGTGGGTTGCGGAGATTCCGCCGATCCCGAGCGCGCACCGTCTTCAAATGGCAGTCGATTTCGTGAGTGCCAAGATCAAGAGTTGGGCGAGCTTCATGCTCTGGGGGGACGGCTTGTTTCCCCTCAACAAGTCCCCCTCGGGCGCTACGAATACCGGGGCAGTCGCCTGCTGGTCACTCAAAGTGAGCGCGGAAAAACCCGGGCTGCCGTGTACATAGAAGATGCGGTGCCTCGCCAAGGCGATCCTTCCACTCAACTGCTTTGCACCCGTGGCTTTGGAACTCTGCGCCTCGAAGGACAGATCGAAGTTCCCGCGGTGGTGGAAATCGACCGCAAACGCCAGTGGAACATCGAACGCCAACGCTCCCTGGAAGTCGACATGGGTGCCACGGATGTGGTCCACGTCGCCAATCACCTTCAACAAAAAGCGCTCTGGACCCCTCAACAGCTGGTGAAGGAGATGGAAACTCGGCGCCTACAAAATGGCGATCTATTTTTAGTCGAAGTCGACGCTCAAACTCTGGATTTGGTGATGATCGAGGAGTCCGCCAAAACCGATGGTTCCACGGTGCGCAAGTCCGTGCGAGTGCGGCTTCGCCAGGTGACCACCAACAACTAATGCCGCTGTCTGCTGAGGTGGGACGGCCCTTGAAAAACGCCGGGCCGTCGCCCACTCAATCGCGGTCTTACTTAATGATGCTTGCGGATTTGATGTAGTCCATATTGGGAAAGTTCTTTTTCAAATAGGTATTCCCTTCGGACTGAATGGCGCCCTGATCGGGGCGCTCGCCGTATTCGGTGTTAAGGTTTTTAACCACATCCATTCCTTCCACCACCTTGGCAAAAGGCGAAAAACCCATATCATCGAGTCGGGCGTTGTCATTGAGATTAATAAAAAGTTGCGTGGTGCGCGTGTTCGGTCCAGCCGTGGCAAAGGTGAGATACCCGGCCTTGTTGGATTCTTTAACGGTATCATCGTTGATGATTTTTTCACGCCACTTAGAAGACTGCTTGGGGTCCCCGTGAATACCAAATTGGACCACAAAGCCCTTTACGACGCGAAAAAAAGCAGTGTCAGAAAAAAATCCTTGCTGAATCATCTCGTAAAAACGATCGACCCCTTTGGGTGCCCAATCCCGGTGAGCCTCGACCACAAATTTACCCTTCGTGGTTTCGAACGCGACCTTAAAGACCTCTGGTGTTGAATTCATGGCTCCTGCCTTTCCCGTCGCCGCGGCTTCGGATTTGGTTTTGGCCTCATCGGCCTTTTTGGTTTTTTCGGTTTCTGCTCGTCCCGGCAACGCGATCAACATTGCGGCTAAGCCCAGCAAAAGTGCAGCTCGTTTCATACTCTTGTCCTCCACAGGTGCAAAATTCTAACGATCTCCCCCTTCGCGGCCAAGAGTTGACACGGGTTAGCGAAGGCACTGATTCGCCAGATTGCCGGGCCAATATCGAGTGACAGACTCCAGCGAGCGAGGCTAAGTTCAAAGGCGATGGAAAAGCCCTTTATCGTCATTGTTTTGTTGATTGTAGCCGTTTTGTCGGTGTGGGACATTGCCAGCGATTGGAGCACCACGGGGTTTGGACTGCATATTGCGCTGGAAGCCCTGCTCCTGATTGGCGCCGGCACGGGCATGGCCTTAGTGCTGAGGCAATGGTTGAGGTTACGACGCAAAACCACTGAATTGCAGCAGGATTTGACCCGAGTTTCACAACTCAATGAGCAGTACCGTCTCGAAGCACGCCAGTTTGCCGAAGGCCTTCAAGGCTCGATAGACCGACAGATGGATCGCTGGAAGTTGAGTGAAGCCGAAAAGCAAGTGGCTTATTTACTGATCAAGGGCTTTTCCACCAAAGAGGTCGCTGAATTGCGCAACACCTCGGAAAAGACCGTGCGCCAACAATGCACCCAAATCTATCGTAAAGCCAATCTCGAGGGTCGGGCTGATCTGGCGGCTTTTTTTCTCGAAGATTTGCTTTCTCCACCTGGCCAGTAATCAAAAATCGAGTATGATTTAGTGCAGAATGGAGATCGTTAGAAATCCACATAAAGACCCCGCCTCACGCACCGTGGGCTTGGTCCTTTCTGGAGGGGGCGCCCGCGGCGCCTACCAAGCGGGTGTCGTTCGAGCTCTTTATGAAATCTCCAAAGAACTCAATCGTCCCGATATTTTTCGCATTATTTCGGGCGTGAGTGCCGGCGCGATCAACGCTGCCTTTCTGGCCTCACACATGGAAGACTTGGACCTCGCCACCGCAGCCATGTGTCGACTCTGGCAGAACCTCAAAGCCGAAGATGTGTTTTCCACCCGCTACTCCGACATCGCTCGCAGCGCCAGCCGGGTGATTCGCAGCCTGTCGTTTGGTGGGATGAGCCAGAGCCTCACGGCCGATCACATTTCGCTTCTGGATACGGCACCACTCAATGATTTGCTTCGGCAGGCGATTGTCTTCCCGCAAATTCAGAAAAACATCGACGCGGGAATCCTCAAGGCCGTGAGTGTCACGGCGACCGACTACACCACTTCGCTTGGCATCACTTTCGTTCAAGGAACTCCCGAAATTACCATGTGGCATCGCGCCCGCCGACACAGCCTGCGGACCGATCTCACCTTGGATCATGTGATGGCTTCGAGTGCGATCCCCATATTTTTCCCACCCATTAAGGTCGAAGGGCGAGATTATGGCGACGGGTGTTTACGTAACCAAGCCCCTTTAAGTCCCACTGTTCACTTAGGAGCGAATCGCTTGTTGGTGGTGGGGGTTCGGGCTTCACGACGGGTCCACATCAACAACACGAAGCCGATGCGGGCGACGCTCGGGCGGATTGCGAGCGTGCTCGTGAACGCCATCTTTATGGACGCCATTGAAGCTGACCTTGAGCGGCTGCACATTATCAACCAAGCCCTGGGTCAAAATGCTGATCCCAGTGGACCGCCGGGACTGCGTCCAGTAGTACCTTTTTACCTCAAGCCCTCTCGGGACATTGGACAAATTGCGTTTTTGCACGGCGATCGCTTGCCACGAGTGATTCGCTACCTCATGGGAGGCCTGGGCTCGGCCGAAGAAACCTCGGATTTGTTGAGCTATCTGTTGTTTGATCCCCAATATTGTTCGGAGCTCGTGGAGCTCGGCTACCAGGACACCAAGGCCCGTACGGCCGAGTTGGCTTTGTTTTTGTGACGGTCAGCCTCCCAAAAAAAAAAAAAGACAGAACACCCTTGGGCATTCTGTCTCGCTACCAACGTTCTCTGGTTAAGACTGTCTCTCACTAACCCAACCGTTTACTGACAAGCCGGAAGTTCCCGCTCTTTGACTTCATCACCCTTGGTGATTTTCACTTTACCACAACCTAAAAACTCAATCGATCCGGCTTTAAGTTCAGAACCTCGGGTCCAACTCGCCTTGAGAACTCCCGAGACGGGGCATCGGCAAGTCTCTTCGAAGACCAAATTCACCGGCGAAAATCGCGCCGTGTATTGGGCGAGATTGTGGTCGATGCGCAGAGTGCCGCCGTTGACCGTCCGGTTAGGAGCCTGAAAACGTGAACCCTCAACACCGATTTCACCCTCAGTTGATATTGAAATGTCCGCCACTTTGCGAGCATTGCGATTATAGAATTGCACATGCTTACCCAAGATCTCCAAGGACCAGGCCGGCAGATTGGCACTGCTGCTCTCAACTCGACTCAACACCGAGCCACCACCGAGTTCTTCACCTAAGTAATTGGTGTGCCGAGCGCTGGATTTTGCAACCGCTCCACCCAAAATACGGTCGGCAACCAAGGCCAGGGTCCGATTCACTTGATTCCCCTCGACGGCTAAGCTGCAATCTTGATTGTTGAAATCAAGGCGCACAAATCCGCGCAGAATAAGTCTTGTGCCTCTTACGCGACAGCCGTCATATTGAGCGAGTTTAAAAGAGGAACCCTCGTTTTCGGTTTGGCAGGCCTGCTGGCGGGCTGGCAAACCACAAAGTGGAATTCGCGGATCGGCATTCACGTCGCCCGAGGTATTGGCAAATACCGCAATCGACGAATCGGTCGCGGCAAAAGTCGTGTCATCGCTTTCGGCTGCGTCCAGTCCTTCGCTGCTGGATTTACTGAGGGACTCTACTGCCGATTCGACGGCATAGGTGTCAGTATCAAAACTCTCGGCCGTATTGTTGGCCGACGGGCTGTTCGCCCCCTTACAACCGCTCAGCCCAAGGCCTACGATCATGACTAAGACATACCACTGACGCATCTTACGACTCCTGGTTAAGAAATTTGTTGGGAATTTAAGCATCAAGGAAGTGACGTGCAGCTGGTTGAGAAACCCGGCCCAGGAGGAAAAGTTGCGCGGTCTTTTGAATAATATTTTATCTAGTGTTTACAAATACTTACAAGTATTAAAAGGAGCTGCCGTAGGTCCCCCACCGGCAACCCTCTTAGCAAAAAAATGATGCTGTGTCTCAAGTGGTGAGAGCCCCTGTAAAATCCGGTATTGAAAATCTCGAGATCAACAACGGCAAAAAGTTTGAGTGAGGAGAAGTTCATGTCTCAAGAATCCCGTTTTGTTCCCGCCCAATACCAAAAACCCCTGGCTTGGGATCAATTGATTCTTAACGACGTACCAGAAAATCCCGATGCCGTGCCGATGGACGTGGTGTTCGTTGGTGGGGGCCCGGCTGGACTCTGTGGCGCAATTGAACTGGCGCGCTTGGTGAAAGACGATAACGAAAAAGGCGGAAGCCTGGGCTCGGTTGAAATTGGGGTGCTCGAAAAAGCCAGTTCCCTCGGCGGACACTCGCTCTCGGGGGCCGTGGTTAATCCCATGGCTCTGCAAATGCTATTTCCTGATTTAAAAACCGCGGATTTTCCGTTTCGCCAGCCAGTGCCTGGGGACGCCGTCTACATGCTCAACGGGACGGGAGCGTTTCGCTTGCCCACCCCGCCGACGATGCATAACACGGGAAACTACGTGGCCTCGATTTGTGAGATCGTGCGCTGGCTCGGCGGCAAGGCCGAAGAATTGGGCGTGAATTTACTGACGAGTTTTCCAGCCGACTCGCTTTTGGTTCGCAACAACAAGGTCGAAGGAGTGCGCACCACGGCTGCGGGCCTTGACCGCAACAGCCAACCAGGTGGTCAGTACATGCCGCCGACGGATATCATGGCGCAAATCACCGTCTTGACCGAAGGGACTCGCGGCCCCCTGACCCAGGCCTACTTAAATTGGCAAAAAGTTTCGGCTCCCGCGCCACAAATTTACGCCTTAGGGGTCAAGGAAGTTTGGCGTCTTAAGAAAACTCCCGAATCCGTGATTCACACCATGGGCTGGCCACTGCCGACGGATGCCTTTGGTGGAAGCTTTTTCTATCCAATGGGCGATGATATGGCGGCGCTGGGGCTCGTGGTGGGACTCGATTATCGACAGAGCGCGCTCGATGTACACAAGATGCTGCAACAACTGAAGGAACACACCTTGTTTAAACCCTACTTTGCGGGCGGCAGTATTGTGGAGTGGGGAGCTAAGACCATTCCAGAAGGCGGGTTTCACTCGCTCCCGAGCCGCTTGCATGGCGATGGCATTTTGCTCGCTGGCGATTGCGTCGGGATGGTGAATGTTCCGGCCCTCAAAGGTATTCACTACGCCATGCTCGCGGGAATCTTTGCCGCGCGCTCGGCCTTTCAGGCCCTCAAGGCCAAAAACACCAGTGCCGCGCAGCTGAGTTCCTACGACCAAATGGTTAAAAACTCCGTGATCCATCAAGATCTCTACAAAGTTCGCAATATGCGCCAGGCCTTTAAGTCCGGCTTTTATGTCGGAGGAGCCAAAGCCGCCATGATGACTCTCACCGCCGGCCATTTTCCCGGCGGCGCTCCTCACCATGAAGAAGACGCCCAAGAGTGGAAGCAAACCACCAAGGGTGAAAAAGGCGTGGGGCTAAGCAAAGTGGATGCGGTTTATTTGTCAGCCAACAAAACCCGCGATGATATTCCCTCGCATTTAAGTGTGGCCGACGCCGTCCCACCTCATGTCGCAGATTTTTATACTCATATGTGCCCCGCCGGTGTTTATGAAATGCAAGGTGATCGTTTGGTGGTGAACGCCCCCAATTGTGTTGATTGCAAAGCCACCGACGTGTTGGGTCCCCGCTGGCGCCCCCGCGAAGGCGGCAGCGGACCTAATTACACTGTGATGTGATCATTCACCCCGGATCAGAGTCAGCTGGCCAACATTTCGGCGACATTGCTCTCGAGCGTGAGAGCCTTAACAAATTGATCGGGCTGCTCCAGATGAGGAAAATGACCCGCGCGCGGAAACACCTTGACCTGATAATTGGCCAGTAAGGGCGACAACATCTGGTCGAGAGCTTTGGTTTTTACAATCGGGTCGCTCTCTCCGACGATGATCAGGGCTGGAACTTTTAAAGGTCGATCGATTTTTAAACGCTCACCTACTTGCACGATGTCTTGATTGACCGCCTGCCACGACACGAGATCAAGCTGCGCCTCCCGGTCCTCCATATGCCCCAACCATTCATCACGATAGTTGAGGTCGTACCAAAGGTGATCGAACAAACAAGGATCATGAAAGGCGATCTGCAGTGCCTGTTGCATCGGCCAATCAAACAACTGGCGGCTCTGCCCAAAAAAATTCTTCAACTGAGTCACGACCGGCATTTCTTTAAGACCCAAGAAGTCCTTGATTGAAAGATCCACGAGCCGGCGTTGATAAGCGTAAATGTCCACATAAGGTGAGACCAAAACCAAGTGATCAATTTTGAGATTTTGTGACTCCACCATTTTGAGAATGGGCAAGGTCGAAAAACCGTGAGTCACCACTCCCCGCATTCGACAATCGACTAACGAGTTGTTGAGAAACTGGCTGGCCGAAAATAACCAATTATGAAAGGCGCGCTCCGCAAAAAACGTGTCTCCATCGGGACGCAGCTGCGAGGGCTCGTCCCAAAACTCCATTCGCAATTGACCACGGCCGAGGGCCATCGCCAACATGCTCTGGTCGGGTAGACTGGACCACCCTGGCCCTCCTCCAAAATACAGGTAGCCTCGGGGGGCGGAGCTCGGATTCTTCATACTCAACTTATCGGCCTGGTGGGTCTTGGTCTTGACGCTACGCTCTAACAAAAAGTAGCAGGCACCTTTTGACTGTGCTGAAATGACACAAGCTCGAGGGAGGTGCGCGTGAGCTTATTTATGAAAATTATCAATCGTGAGATACCCGCAAAAATTGTGTTTGAAGATGAGATTTGCTTGGCCTTTCGAGACATCTCTCCGCAGGCTCCGGTGCACATCTTGTTAATTCCCAAAAAGCCGATTGCCTCGATGGCCGACGTCGCGAGCTCCGATCAGGCCCTCTTGGGTCACTTGATGTTGAAGGCCTCGGCCATCGCGGCGCAAGAGGGTCTCAGTGAGAACGGCTACCGCGTAGTGATCAACACCAACCAACATGGTGGTCAAACGGTGTTTCACTTACACCTTCATATTCTTGGTGGAAGACAGATGGGTTGGCCGCCGGGTTAAGCCGCGCCATCTTTGCGGTCAAAACTAAAATCCAGCAAATGCCCAAAGCGATTCATAAAGGTCTCGGGCTTAGAGCGTGTCGAGTAGTAAGCCGGGGAAGCCGAAGGCGCCAACCGGTGACTTTCGAGAAAAGCAAAAAACTCGCGGTGGGTGTCAGTCAAAAATCGGCCCGGCGGTTCCAGACGATGCTCAACCACCAGCACGGTATAAGAGCCAATCAAGAGCACCGGAAAACTCTCGTGGCGCTTGCGCAAGAACTCGGCAAAGTCGTGCAAAAATCCTTGGACCTCACCTATCCCCTGCTCTTCCAGCTTTCGGTAATAGGGAAGCAAATCGTAGGCCACCGCTTGAAAGTTCTCTGGGTCGAGTCGAACCTTGCTGGAAAAATTTAAGTAGCGCTGAAGCAAAGTTTGGCTCATCGAATTGACGTGATTTTCCTTTTGCCGACGAATCAAATAGGCAAACCCTAAAAACAAGCCAATGCCAGTAATACCCATCGATGCGGTCAGCACAAACTGCAGGTTGCTGCGCGCCTCATAAACAGTCCACGAAGTCAGGCCGCTAAACAAACCAAGGCCACACAAATAAGTAATCGCCTGATAGTGGCGAAAACCCACCTTACTCAAATGAGGAATAAAACTCAGATTTTCATTCTCTGCAGAGCGCATCAAGAATATCGGCAGACCCGACACCGCTTCAAAAATCGGAAGAGCCATCAGCAGAAACCACAACACCAAATCGTGAGAGCCCACCCCACTCAACTCCAGCGTCAGTGACTGACTTGCAATCCAAAATCCCAGCCACGCGGCTCCCCAATCATCAACGTCATCCTGCTTTCGCCAAGCACACCACAAACCATTGACGGCAACCATTGCCGCAAGCCAAACGCCATTGAGTGCTTGCTCCACTGAGTTAGCCAAAAACGTGATGTTCAGCAAAGCGACGATGGTCCACCAGGAAGTGGCACCGCGAAAGCTAACGAGGCGACGAAAGCCGGTGGTCACAGCGGCAATGAGCAGGGCGGCCAGAATAGTTGATGGGACCTCCGGCCAAGCCAGGCGATCCAAAAACGAATTTTCACCTTGTAAACCCACACCCGCCAGCAGATAGCTCAAAGTGTAAAAAATCGACTGCCCGTTAAAGTCTCCCCGCCGCTCCCGCCAGTAGGCGGTGAGTAACCACGGCAAAAAAGAAAATACCAGGTAAGCGTTGAGACTTTCCCAGTGAAACAGACCGTAGAGGGCGGGGGCGGTCACCAAGGCCCAGGAGCCGACTCGCCCTCGTCCTTCACCCCAAGAGGTAAAATGCAACACCGCCGAATGGGGAATCAACCATCGCATCAAAATGATAAGCACCGCCCCGACACCGAAGCCAGCTGCGATTACGAGGGAGGCTGCTTGATCCATCAATATCATTTCTCCGATTTCACTACTCTCCCTTCTTTTCTCGACGTCAGTCGGTAAAAACTTAATGAATTGAGTCCTCACTGGTTGCAAAAATTCTCAAGGGCGCACTCGGCTTTCTCAGTTTGGAGCAGGCCACTCCCCCGTGAGCAGGAACCGAGTTGGGAAGTTGTCTGGCATCTATTCCTGAGACGATGACGTTTCATAAATAAAATTTCTCGATTGATCTCGATCAATACCCTTTGATTCCGATAAGTAAATATCATGAATTTGAGCCCCCCTCCTGCCAATCCAATTTGGGATTTACTCACCGAACTTTCGCAGTCGGTGGCCTTTTTTAGCGGGGACTTTTCCGCTTTTTCCCGAGAACTCTGTACAGGAATTCAGCGACAGCTCCAACTCTCGCGAGCCGCGGTGTGGTTGATCGACACGGATCAACGCTTGCTGCGCAACAGCTGCGAGAAGTGTCCGTCACCGGTGCCGAACTGCCAGATCGCCCATCTTTCGCTCGACACCGCTCGACCTTTACTGAACGTGCTCATCCAGCGCCGCAGTCTCGCGGTGGCGGAGGTTGAACCGCACTTTAAAACCGAAGAATTGTGGCAAGCTTACCTTGCTCCCCATCAGGTCAAGTCACTCACCGCCGCTCTCATTCGCAGCGGACCCGATATCGTTGGCGTTCTCATTCTGGAACAACATCACCAGACGCGCTCTTGGACTCCCGAAGAAGGAAAGCTGACGACCTTGCTTGCTGATTTACTCGGCCATGTCTACACTCTCGCTGAACGCAATCGCATCGAGAACCTCATGGCCCAGCACAATCAAGAACTCGAGGAAAGCGTCGAGACTCGCACCAAAGATCTTGAAGACGTGCTCGACAACCAGAAAGCCCTCTTGCGGGGTCTTTGTCACGATATTGCCAACTCCCTGAATGTGATCAGCGCCACTTGCGAGTTGATCATGCGTAAGGGCGAAATTCGCTATGTGGAACGCGCCCAGCAAGCAGTGGAGATGATGTCAGAGATGCTTAAACAAACTCGCTCCTATTGCTTGTTCACCGATCACAGCCACCGCATGCATGCCCAACCCGCTCATCAAAGCTTCGCTCTGGCTGAGGCCGTGGACAAGGCTCTTTTTATCCTCAGTGACAAAGCCCGAGCAAAAAATGTGAAACTCAAAGTGGTCTCCGAAATCCCGGCTTCCCTGCTCGTCGTCGGAGATCCCCTGACCTTTCTCCATTCTGTGATCGGTAATGTTTTGTCCAATGCCATCAAATTTACTCCCGAAGACGCCGAAGTCCACCTGCGACTGGTTGGCAATCAAGAATTCGCCGGCATCGCCATCCGCGACCATGGATTGGGAATGACTTCCGAAAAAATTAAGGAACTCCAAACCGCCACGCGCAAAGTAAGAAGCGAATTGGGAACTGCTCAAGAGTCAGGAACCGGGTACGGCATCGTGCAGGTGCGCCATTATCTGCATCAATTTGGTGGTAATCTCACCATCGAATCTTGGACTACCGCGACTGCGGATCGTCCGACGGGAACCGAAATGACACTCTGGCTGGCGCTCGCCACACCGGCGGCGCAGAAAGCCGCCTAATCAAGTTTGGCAACTGCTCTCAGGTTCTTATTCTACCGACACAAAAACTCGGTAAAGGCATAGATCTTTAGGGTGTAGGTGGCTTCACCCATACAGCAAGTGGTTTCTTCACAAGCACTGGTCACTTCCCAGCTCCGCAGTGGATACACTTCCGGTGACGAACACAGTTCCCGGGCCTTGTCGACCGATGCTTGCTTGGCCGACTCCACTGCCTCCAATTCAAGTTCGGGACAACGAAAGAGACCGGAAACCTCCGCAATCCCGGTTGCCATAACGGGCTCAAGGGGGTCGGCTGAACCGACTCCCCCAATCACCAGCATTAAACTCAACACCGCAAATTTCATCAGGCTTTCACCCGCTCCGTGACCTGCAACTCCGACCGTTGCGCCAACCACATCCCCGCCGCCAACACGAGCGCAGCCGCGACAATGCCAAGTGATGCCGACACCGAGGGATTATACACGTCGCTGGTCATCCATACTTTGTAGAAATAAAAACCAAAGTGTACCAGGGGTCCCACTACAGCCGCAGCAAACACCCAACGCACAGGCAGGTTGCGCAGAAAAATTCCGGCCGCAATCGGCACCAAGGAAGCCGCCGTTAACCCGTAAACTCCCACTTGGGCAAAAATTCCCACCAGTTTCGGGGGATTGAGCGCCAGAATGATCGACACAATTCCCATGGCTATCAACATATAGCGACTGGCTTTAAGTCCCCACTGCTGTTTGTCTTCGACAGAGCCCTTCTTGAGAACGCGGTGACCAAAAAACTCCAGAAAGATATCGTTAGCAAAAATACTCGAGGCCCCCACGAGAATTCCATCAAGGGTACTCATGCCCGCGGCCAACAAAGCCACACTGATCAAAACTCCGTTAACCGAACCAAAACTTTGCGAGATATAAACTGCCATCACCGAATCTTGCGCAATCGGTGTCGGAAACTTCAGACGAGCGTAAAAACCCACCACCAGAATGGCCGCAAAAATAATATTTACGACGGCGCCCACCAACAGATATCGATTGAGGTCCGAATCATTCTTGAGGTAAAGAGCTTTCATCAGAATGTGCGGCTGACAAACAAGGCCCATGCTGATGATGAAACAACAAATGAATACTTCCCAGACATTCGAAAACAACGGGCTCGCCGGGTTGGTGGCGAGCACGAGGTTGGGATCAATTGCCGCCAGGCGATCCATCATCGTCCCCACTCCATCACCAAAATACTCGTAACCTGAGAACACCAAAAGCAACGCCACAAAGGCCATGATTAAACCCTGAAAGGCATTGGTGTAGGCGTGAGCATAGGTGCCACCCACAAAAATATAGGAAAAGACCACGCCCACAATGATCAACACCGAGGGCATGTAGCCAATCTGAAGTGTGTGTTGCATGACAAGAGCTGAACCTTTAACGATTAAAACCATAAAGGTGATCGACAAGAGCAGATTGAGTACCGCAAAATAACCACCCATCGCCCGACTCTGGTAGCGCTCCTTAATCCACTGAGGTAAAGTCAGAGCCGCAGTTTTAATTCCGTGCTTGCGAAATCCCCGCGAGAAAATCACCAGCGCCAAAATCACGCCGAGAGGCGAGGCCACCGCAAAATGCAAGAAGGCGCTCAAACCATGCTGGTACACAAAGCCCGGATTGATCACGAAGGTTGCCGTGCTGGCAATCGACGCGGAGAGTGTGATCCCGACCAAGATCGGCCCCATGTCTCTCTGACCAAGAGCAAAACTCGCAAACGAAGTGGTCTTCTTCCTTCCTCGAATTCCCAGCCACATCGTGACCACCAGGTAGACTGAAAAGGCCATCCATGCCAACGTCACCTTATCCACGAAATACCCCCTTTTTCCCTCTGAAAATTGCTTATCAATTCGTATCAGTTTTCACTTGTTTTTCAACCGAATTTCTTCAAAAATAGGCGCTCATTTCATAGGGGGAATTACACATGAAAAGAGCCATTTTAACTGCCATCACCAAGGCCGTTTTCTTAACCTTGCCATTGCAATTGGTGAGTCACGCTGAAGTCACCACGGCACGATTATTTCCCAATCCATTTACGTCCCCCGCCGGGATGACCAAGGCGACCTATAAGAACGCCGCCGGTCAGCGCGATTACTTGCTCTATAGCCCTAGCAAAACCCCCTCTAAGGCGGGACTCTTGCTCGTGCTACACGGCTGTTTTCAGACGGGGCAGCAAATGGCCGATGGCACTGGATTTAACGCCCTGGCCGAAGAGCATGGACTCTTTGTTGCCTATCCCGAGCAAACCTACACGGATAATCCCTGGAAGTGTTGGAATTGGTTTTCTCCCGATAATCTTCAACGCAACACAGGGGAAATTTCGATTCTCGCTGGAATCGCTCAAGAGATTATGGAGCAGAAGAAGATCTCCGCATCTCGGGTTTTTGTCACCGGTTTATCCGCAGGGGGCGCCATGGCGGCCAATCTCCTGGCTTGTTATTCCGACTTGTTCTCGGGAGCAGCGGTGCACAGCGGATTGGAGTTCATGGCAGCAACCAGTGAAGATGAAGCTCATGAAGTGGTTAAGACGGGCTCAACCCGAGAGATCAAAGAAACTGGAGAGATTGCCTATAAGTGCTCCGGCTCCAGCTCCAAACTTCTTAAAGTCATGGCGATTCATGGCACCAAAGACACCTTCGTAAATACGATCAATTCTGATCGCGTGGTGGACCAAGTCATCCAAATCAATGATTTTGCCGATGATGGCCGCGACAACGATTCCTTTCAGACCACGATTCAAACTTCACAAATTCCTAATGACCCCACGAAGTATCCAGCCCGAGTTGAAACCTTCTCGTACAAACGTCAAGCCTACCTAAAAAAGATTTGGGTGGAAGGAATGGGACATGGCTGGAGCGGCGGCTCACCGGTTGCCCCCTATATGGATTCTCGAGGGGTCAATGTCAGCAAAGAGATCGTTGAGTTCTTTTATTAGTTCAGCCGGGCTCGAGTCAGCCTGTAAAGAAGTGAAGTCCTCACGTTGGACTCGACGAGGAATTAGCACTTAGTTTAAAACCTCCCACATCCGGGAGGTTTTTTTTGCGCCACACCCTAGGCCTGAGCCACTGGGCTCGAACCATTAAAGTTTTTGGTCTGGCCCTTGCGGTTTTGGGCCTTATCCCCGGGCTCAGCGCGCCGAACGCCGTCGCCTTCGACCGCAGCTTTACTTCGACTCAAACGATCGAAGCCCTCAACCGCCAACTCGACGAAGTCTCTCCAGCGATTTCTCCGGTTTGGGCAAACGACGGTCTTAATGCCGTCGACTACTTAAAACCCCTGAGTTGCTTGGGTGAGCTGGGACCGCTTGGACCCTACGGCCCCTTGTCACAACACGGACCGGTGGGAAAAAACCTTTGGAATGTGAGTCAGCACTACGATCAGGCTCAGAGTTGGGGAGTTCTAAAACCCATCGCACAATCCCTTCGGGGACCGCTGAGTTCCGAAGGACCGCTCGGCTCCCGCGGAATCCTCAATCCCCAAAACTGGTTCACTCGCTATTGGCGTCCGTCGGGATTTACCACTGAATTTGTGGCGCACTTAGCTCCATTTGGCCTTTGGGGAATTCTCGGTCCGAGTGGACCGCTTGGCCCGCTCGGACCTTTGGGTCCTCTGGGCCCCATCGGGGCTCATGGACTTAAGCGCAATGCTCAGGGGCAGTGGCTTAAAACCGCTGGTCAGGAGTGCTTTGGTTTGACTCGATCATCGCCAATTTGTCGAGCTCTGGAAGTCAGCTGGAGCGAAGATGAAAAACGCCAGTATGAATTAGTTGAGTATTACACTGAAGAATTCGCCCGAACTCAAAACGACAATGACACTTCCTTCTTGGTTGACGGCCGACTGAAATCTCGCGGGAATAAATTCGAGAGCGACCGGTATTCTATGACCGCCCAATCGGACCAAATCGTCTCGGTGGTGGTGGTCGCAAATACCGCCGCCTACTTTTTCAATCAGGCGATGGCGATTTTGGCAGAAGTGGCTCTGGCCCCGGGCCCCCGACGCTTTGAAATTCCCTCAGCGGTTTGGGTTCCGAATGCCCTCAATCCTTTGATCGGCGCCGTCCTCCCTTATGATCATCAAGCTCACTTTGACAACTTTGATCTCGAACTTAAAATCCAAACCCCTCGATCCCGCCAGGCCGTCTCGCTGGTCAGTCAGAGCCGCGAACGAGTGGAATGGATTCAAGTGAAAGTTCCCAAGGGGAGTCAGGTGCAGGCGATCGTGTCGCTCAAGTCGGCGTGGCAAAGTCCGTGGGTCAGTCGGAGTTGCGCGGTCAATGCGACCGCGTGTCCCCCACCCTATCGCTTGATTGTGACCAATGCTCCCTTGCAACTTGATGAAGCCACCACCGTCGGCGGTCCCCATCGCCAACCTTACTAAACACTTTGCTCTGGCAGAGAATGATCTCGCGGTCGGCGAACCGAAGTCACTTCTGGAAGGTCTTTGGACAAAGCGCGCTTGAGAATTTTTCCCGTATCCCCCTTCGGGAGCTCCGCGACTTTCACAAAATATTTGGGCACTTTAAATTTCGCCAAGTGCTTTTGGCAAAACATCCGCAGCTCTGTCTCGTCAAGTTCGCTGCCAGGGTGAGCGACCACGAAAGCCTTGCCGGCTTCGCCCCACTGAGCATCTGGAATACCAATCACCGCAGCTTCCAGCACCTTTTCATGAGAGCGCAAAACTCTCTCGATTTCAGCTGGGTATACATTTTCGCCGCCACTGATGTACATGTCTTTCTTGCGGCCCACGACATAAAAAAATCCTTCTTGGTCTTGCCGAACTAAATCGCCCGTGTGAAGCCAGCCGCCGCGCATGGTTTCGGCCGTCGCCTCTGGGTGGTTCCAATATCCGGGAGTGCAGGTCGGTCCGCGCAAACAAAGTTCTCCGATATCACCAACGGCGACCGGCTGATCCAAATCGTCCACCACTTGGGTTTCGACATAAAAGTTGGCAAAGCCGATCGATCCCATTTTGCTCTCACTGTGTTCTTCGTTGAGCGAGAAGACGTTGGGACCAAATTCGGTTAAGCCGTAACCCTGACGAATCGGAATCCCCTTGTGGTGCCAAGTGCGAATTGCCTCAAGCGGCATCGGCTCTCCACCGACAATGGCGTATCGAACCGTCTGCAGCTTGACCTCAGAAAACTTCGTAGTCCTCGCCATCATTTCCATGGTGGTGGGAACGCCAAACAAAATTGTCACGTGTTCACGCTCACAGACCTCAAGCACTTGTTCGGGTTCAAACTTGGGAAGAAAAATGAGTTTGCCGCCCACATGAAGAAGTGGCGTGGTGAGTACGTTCCAGCCCCCGGTGTGAAAAAAGGGCAAGAACATCAAGCTCACGTCATGAGCGGTCAAATTGAGGCGCAGCCAAGTGCTAACCGAATTCCAAAAAATCATCTTGTGCGTGATGATGGCGCCTTTGGGTTTGCCGGTGGTTCCGGAGGTATAAAGAATCATCACGGGAGATTCGAAATGACCGTTCATCTCCAGAGGTTCAAATCCGGAGCCGACCAACTTCCAACTTTGCATGGCTGTTGAGTACTCAACCACCAACAAGTCGTCGCTCGCCGGCAGCTCAGGCAGCAGGTGATTAAATTCTTGATCGAGAAAAAGCAGTCGCGCGCCACAGTCTTCGAGAATATGTGTCACCTCAGCGCCGGTCAGTCGAAAATTAATCGGCACGAGAATCGCGCCGAGACGTTGGAGGGCAAAAAATAAAAACACCGTCTCGAGCCGATTGGTGGCCAGCACCGCCACGCGGTCGCCGGCGCCGACGCCGTAACGGTTTCGTAAAGAAGAGGCGATGGCTTGCGCCTGCACCCACAACTCTTGGTAGGTGTACTCGCGTCCGGAAATTCCATCCTTGATGGCCACTCGCTGCGGAGCATAGGTGTGCCAGCGTTTGAGCCAATCAATTTCAATCGGTGATCGTTCGTCGCGGCCTAGAAATCTCATGTGTCGTACGCCCATTCCAGTGCTGTGGCTGCCATTGACATTCCTCCGCCGGAGGTGAGGAGCATCACCAAGTCACCTTTTTTTAGTTTATGTTGTGCGGCTGCATCGGCCAGGGCCATGGGAATGCAGGCGCTCCCGGTGTAACCGTAACGATCCATAATGTTATGCGAAAGACGTTCGGCGACTCCTAACTTTTCCATCGTCTGCCGAATGCTGCCGATATTAATTTGCGTGAAAAAGAACAGCTTAACGTCACTCAAGGGTCGCTGGATCCGATCAAGCAGAGTGTGGGCCATGCGCGGCCAGTGAGTCGGATTGGTCTCCAGCGGAATTTTTTTGGCAAAATTGAGGAGATGTTGCTTTTGGGCCACGGCGGTTTCGCTGATGGGGGTGCGAGTTCCACCAGCGTAGATCCCCATGTAGTCATGATATTGGCCGTCGGCGTACAACACCGTATTTAAAATGTGCGGCCCTTCGTTGACCGCCTTGAGCACCACCGCTCCCGCGCCATCAGCAAAAAGCGTTGCAATTTTGTAGTCATCCCAATTGAGATATTTGCTCATCCCGTAAGCGCCTACCACCAGGATGTGGCGATAGCGTGAGTCACTCTCCAAGTACTTGGTGCCGACATCGAGGGCAGTCACGAACCCGGCACAAGCTGAGTTCAGATCAAAGCAACCGGCCTTGCGCGCCTGCAATCGATACTGCACCACACTCGCGGTCGATGGCGAAAGGTAGTCAGGAGTGTCGGTTGAAACAATAATGAGATCCAAGTCATCGGCCTGAATACCCGCCACCTTCATCGCTTGTTCAGCCGCCGGAACGATGAGATCACTGGTGGCTTGATCTTCACTCATCAAATGACGCTGGTAAATGTTGCGGCTTTCGCGCAGGAAGGTGTCGACGTCGATTCCGTACTTGAGGTTGTATTCCGAGTTGGGCACCACCCGCTCGGGTGCATAAATTCCTGTCCCCACTATTGCTGCATAAGCCATGGCTTCCCCCCGCTGCTGAACTTGACTGGTCCTAAGTCAAGCATTCGCCCAATGCTCCGCGCAAGCAGTTTTTTGCGAAAATTCGCTAGTTTTTGGGAAAGGTGCCTGCTACTTTTTCGCAGATCACAGAGCATTAGAGTCAATCATCATGAATTTAATTGGAGTTAATGCGCTGTGGCTCACAAAAAGTAGCAGGCACCTTTTGAGGAGGGATCAATGCAGAACATCAAATACGACTTTTCTGGACGACATGCGCTAGTGACGGGCGGGGCCCAGGGAATTGGCTTTCAAATCAGTCGTCACTTCCTGGCGGCAGGGGCTCAAGTGACGATTTGGGATTACTCAACGGAAGCCCTCAATCAGGCGCGCCGTGAACTCAGCGCGTACGAGGCACGTCTTCACACTCATCCCGTCGATGTGGGTGACCGCGCGACTTGTGCGCTGGCCGCTAAGGCGCTCAAAGCCCCGCTCCATATATTGGTCAATAATGCTGGCATCACTCGTGACAAGTCTTTTGCCAAAATGACGGACGAGGATTTTGATGCGGTCCTGCGCACCAACTTGACGGGCCTTTACAACGTAACCAAGGCCACCTTTGAAACCTTTGCTCCTGACAGTGGCGACAAGCGCATCATTAATATGGCAAGTGTCGTGGCGCTTTACGGAAACTTTGGGCAAACCAATTACGTCGCGGCCAAAGCCGGCGTCATTGGGCTCACCAAAACTTGGGCCCGCGAATTTGGCCGCAAGGGTTTCACCGTGAATGCCATTGCCCCTGGGTTCACACTCACCCAAATGGTCAAAGCCATGCCGACGGAAATTGTTGACGGTCTGGCCGCCAAAGTTCCCGTGGGCCGACTCGGGGCTCCCGAGGAAATTGCCCAAGCCTGTTTGTTTTTGGCCTCTCACGAGGCCGCTTACATCAACGGCACCACGTTAAGCGTGGACGGTGGTTTGGTCGGCTGAAGTGAGCCTCAATAAATACTCGCGACACTCCTCAGGCCCACCGACGAAGGTGGGTTTGACGTTTTTGCGCTCCATCGCGAATCGATAGAGAGGATCGTAGTAATAAATGAGCAGCTCCGTAATCCAAGCTTGATGGGCCGAGGAATCCTGAGCTGCAAAGGCTTGATCGAGAAGTCGTAGAACCTGATCGGTTTTAAGTCCTCCCAGTTTGCGCCGAATCCGCTCCGTGCACGCGCGCATGTGCTCGTGCAAAACCTGTTGCGAAGTGCCTTGAGCCAACTGAGCTTCGATGTACTCGGCAAAAATATGGTTGGCGCGGTCTTCGACGCTCACCTCGAGAAGAACAAAGGGCGAGCCCGCCATGAATTCATACATCCCTTCCGGAAGCTGCACTCGTCCGATGCGACGACTTTCGTCTTCGACCACCAAGGGCTGGGCGCCGACGCCAAGTTTAAGAGCCAAATGATTCTCAAAGCCCAATTGAGTCGGCTGAGCTTCGTCCGGCAACAAGCCAAAGGCGCTGCCGCGATGACCTGCAATACCTTCCAGATCCAAGTGCTGAGGCAGAGTTGTCAGCAGCCGAGTTTTGCCCGAACCCGTCATGCCACTTAACACAATCAACGGCGGGAGCTGACTCAACACCCGCAGACTCTCGCGGCGCAAAGCCTTAAATCCGCCCTCCACGCGAAGTGCGCGGAGTCCGACCTCGCTCAGCCAGGAGCAGGCCGTCTTGGAGCGAAGGCCCCCTCGCCAACAAAACAGCAAAGTTTCTTCGCCCCGCTCTTGGTTGGCGTGGACTTGCTCGGCCCACCCCTGCACCATGGACTCTCTCAGCGGGCTCACGAGTTTCATTGCTAAATCAATGGCGGCTTCTTGCCCCGACTTCTTGTAGCAAAGGCCCACCAGGTGGCGATGCTCGTTCGAGAGAATTGGACGATTTTCGACGAGAGGAAAGCAGCCCTCGGCAAACTCCCCTTCGGAACGAACATCCAGGGCTCGAGCTTGACTCCGGCGCTGCAAGCGTCGGGCTAAAATTGAAAAAGCATCCGGTGCTGAAATGGCATCCGCCATGGGTACCTCATGGTCTGCTTTTAGCCACAATTTGATGAGAGTTCAACTGCTACCAGGACCACTAGGACTTACTTCTTTTCGCTCTTAAAGTGCCGAACGGGGCTCCAACCGGAGACGGCTTTGCCGCTCTCGGAGCGCATCCGCCAATAGATTTGGCCCTCAAAGTCCTCGCTGCTCAGAACCAAGTCCGTCTCCGATAGGATTTTCTCCATCACCAGCTCGGCAAAGTCCTCGGAATTTGAGAATTGGATTCGGTAGGTCTTAGCATTTTCGACTTCGCGCCAACCAAAGGCCACGGGATTAGATCCCGAGCCAAAACTAATGATGGTCAAGCCGTTTTCCGGGCGCACCACCCGAGGTGTGACCAGTTTGAGTTGGTTGACGACTTTAACCACGCCAACCGAAGAGAATCCACTCACCCGGCGATCTTGGCTGCCCAAGGCTGCCACTTTGAGGTACTTCGCTCCCGAGTCGAGCTCCACTTTCAACTGGGCGTCCTTAACTTTGTGCGAAGCTGAACCCCCAAAGTCTTCTTGATCTGAAGTTACGACTTCGTAGCCCGTGGCTCGCGGCACGGCCTGCCACTTCCAGAGGTGAGAGACGCGGGTTGAGTCTCCCTCACTCGCCACCGACTCACTCGCCTTAACCACTGGGGGAGGCAATTCAATTTTCAGGGGTTTGCCAGCGGAAAATTCCGAGGTCGAGTCTCCCTGGCGGGCGCGAATCCGCCAGTAGTACTGGCCCGGCTGCGCATCCTTCCAGACTGCCAAGTCACTTTTGCTGCCTAAGTAAATCTTCTTGCCTGAGAACTCCGAGTTATCGGCAATCTCAAGTTCATAGGTTTGCGCCCCTTCGACCTTCTTCCACTGCAGGCGTGGGGCGTTGGTGGGCTGAAGCTGCGCCAGTGAAGCCGGCGAACGATCCTCGGTTGAGGGAAATTCCAGCGTTACTTCTTCCGTTTGAGTCGAGATCACCGGAACTTCTAAGCGCTGAGGCGACGGCTTCGACTCAGCGGTCGGTCCGGTCGGCTCGGTCTCCGGTAGCGGTTTGGCCTCCGTTGTCTCGGGCCCGACGGCGACTTCGTCTTCCGGTTTGAGCTCATCTTCAAACTGTTGGGCCACCGGAGCGACGACGGGGTCGGGAGCGCCGAGCTGACGATTCACCGAAAAGGCGGCCACCGGGCTCCAGACATTGGCAATCGGCGAAGTCCCTTCGGCACGCACGCGCCAAAAGTAATTTCCTTGGGCGAGCTCCACTCCCGTCACTCGGGGCGAGGGACTCTCCTGATCCACGATCAATTGCGAAAACTCCGCATCCGTGGAGAGTTGCACCCGATAACTCTCCACACCGCGCTTTTCTTGCCACTTGAGTTCCAGCCGAGCCGGTCCCGTTTTGCTGACAATATTAAATCCCTGGTAGGGGAACAATGGCTGTGGCGGAACTTTCTTTAACAAAGTAAATTCACCAAGGGCGCTGGCCGGCTTCCACTCACCGCTTTCTTGCGTTTCAACGCGCCAATAGTAAACGCCTTCATCGATCAACTCCCGAGTGGAATAACTCGAAGACGGCACTTCGTCGACCACCGCTTCACCCTTAAAGGTATCGGATTTAGCAATCCGAATTCGTCGGGCCTGATTCGACCCAGCAACGACATCCCACTCGAATTTGACCGGATCATTGGCCGCCACCCACAAACGCCGCCCGCCCACGGGTGAACGCAGCGCCAGAGCCACATCGCGCGTCTGGAGCTCACGACCCACGGACTCTAAACTTTGCTGGGGGTTGGCCACATTGCCTTTGTCATTGAGGCGCATTTCCACCTCGCCCTGCAGAGGGGCGACCGACAACTTGCCCTGGCGATCACGATGCAAATTGACAATGCTTTCAGAACTTTTGCTTTCAATCACCGCCACCGCACCACTCTGGAGAACGTGGAGGGCTTGGCCTTGAGCCAATTGCGTCCGAAAGCGTCCTAACTGCAAATCAAGTAACAAGTCCTGGCGCGAGCGGCGCAAGATCACCAGACTGTTAGAAGAGAGGGTCATTTCTCCGATTTTGTCGAGATGGATGACGGCTTCGGACTCCTCACCGGTGAACAGGCTGTCATTCTCAAAGACCACCTCGTTGCTCTCGACGGGAATCCACGCAAGACTCGTGCGAGTTCTCCGTCGCACATCCTGCGCGGCCATGGTGACTTTGCCCAGTGGCGTGCCACTCTTAGAGGTGAATCCAGCCCACTTCCGCAACCAACCGTCTTGCCACAACATCAGTGACGAAACGATGACCGCAACCACTGAACTTCCCAAAATCCAGCGGTCTGAACGAGCTAAACCAAAGTCCGAAAACTTGCGCACTCAATCCTCCACTCAACCTCATCGAAGAGTTAGGGCCAAATATTGAGTACAGATCGAAAAAACTTTCAGAGATCTCCTGCCCTTGCCGAAGAGAGTGAGGTCATGAATTGGTTCAAACGTTTACCCCTGCGTTTTAAACTCCTCACTCTCATGGTGTCCATCACCACGGTCACTTTGCTGGCCTATTCTTACTTGGCCCTTTCTGGATTTGAAGAAGACAAAGTGGCTTATGTGTTTGACACCAGCCGGGCTCACGTCCAGGCAGTGGCGAGTCAAATTCGCTCGGATCTTGAATTCGCCACGGCGAAGATCCAGTTTTTTATGCGAGGCTATCAGGCAGCCAAGGGCGAGTTCCATCCCTATACTTTGGCCGTGCTCCCCACTGATCCCTTCGTCGAGGCCATGTGGGTTTTTCAGCCCGAGGACGGGAGCGGCGCTTACCAGTCCAAAGCCCGGGCCGGAGAAACTGCGGCCCTTGAAAAGTGGCAACCCGCACTGACCGAGCATCAAGATTCCTTGGTTAAAGCCGCGCTTGAGAGCGAAGTTTCCTTGAACTCTGTGGCGAAGAGCCCCGGCTACTGGTTTTTAGCTCTGCGCTACAACCAACCCGCTCCGGCCCAGCCCGTCGTGGTGTTGGCGTTGTTTCGCAAAGGCAGTTACCTCGAGTTCTTTCACGCCCCCCAAATTCAAGACACCTACTTGAGTGATCAACATCACAATGCACTCCTCAGGCCCGCTCAACCCACTTACCAAGAGCTTTCCCAAGATGAACTCCTCACCGCCCTTCAATATCTCAGCTCAATTCCCAAGGCTCCTTCCTCGGTTATCGAATGGACCTCGACCGCCAACGGCGGCGGCGGGAAATGGCTTCTGGCCACCCAAAAAATTGGCCTGGGGGGCTTGGAAGTTGTCTCCTTTGTTCCTAAGAGCGCGGCCCTGGCCACGGTTCGATTGCTGATCTTAAAGTCATCCTTATTTTTGATTCTACTCATTGGTATTGCTTGTTTGTTGAGCGTGTTTGGCGCTCATCATTTAACCAACGCCTTAAAGCGGCTGTTTGAAGCCACTCACAAAGTCGCCCAAGGTGATCTCGATTTGGAAATTGAAGTTGAGTCCGAAGACGAAGTGGGAGGATTGACCCGCGGCTTTAACCACATGACTCACGAAATCAAGCGTCTTCTAGCCGAAACCGCCGAGAAGGCCCGCATGGAAACCGAACTCGCCACGGCTAAAACTGTTCAGGCGACACTGTTTCCAGAGCCGGAATATCGCGCCGGCAAAGTTGAAATCAAAGGTCACTATGAACCCGCCAGCGAATGCGGTGGGGATTGGTGGTACTACAACAAAGTTGGAAGTAAAACCTTACTTTGGATTGGCGATGCCACCGGGCATGGTGTTCCAGCCGCCCTGGTCACCAGTGCGGCCCGCAGTGCCGCCCGCATTCTCGAAGAAATGCCAACTCTCACTCTCTCGCAAATCATGTCCTTGCTCAACAAGGCGATTCAAAGTACCTCCCATGGCAAAGTGAACATGACTTTCTTTTTGGCGGCCTTTGACGAAAACACGGGCGTGCTCCAGTACTCCAACGCCAGTCATGATCCGCCACTGTTAATTCCTCACCGGACCGAACCGCTCAAGCGCAAAGATATTGTGGCCTTAATGGGGGCCAAAGGGCCGCGCCTGGGAGAATCCAGTGAGTCCGTCTATCAAACCGAAGAGCTCGCCCTTAAGCCTGGAGATCGTTTAATCTTTTACACCGATGGGGTCACCGAACTCGTCAATGGTGAGCAACAAATGTGGGGCGAGCGAAATTTCTTGCGGTCTTTGCTGGCGTCCTTTGGTACCGACGGATCCCTCGACGTGGCCATGCGTGACTTAGCCCAGGACATTCAGACGTTTCGAGCCACCACACCTCTCAAGGACGACGTCACCTATCTCATGTTTCAGTACCACGACCAGGCTGCCTAAGCGCCAAGTCGTTGGGCCTTGCCACCGAAGTAAAATCATCTTTGACACCAACTCGCTCCAAGTTCAAAATAGAACATAGAGTCATTGACCTTCAGTGGAGCGGCATGCGCGAACATCAAGATGGAAGGTGCATCATTTTTCGAGGGTGGATGAGCCTGGCGTTGGCGCTGGGTTGCTGTTGGCTTCAAGTCACCCCGGCTCAGGCCCAAGATCAAACCCCAGAGACTGAGTCTCAGGTTGAGTTTTTTCAACCGGCTCTTGGCACTTCACCAAAACCAGGGGTGACCCGAGTCATGATTACCGGCAAAGCTCCGGCTGGAACCCAAGCCCTCGTCAGCGGGAATGAAGTCGTTTATTTCACCAGTAGCAATGTCCTCAATAAGCTGTCCCTTAAGCAAGCGTTGATTAGTAAGCGACGAGTTACCGTGGATGACAAAGGACTTTTTGAATTTATTCTTGATTTGCCGAATGAAAAAGTCCAAGTGACCTTGAAATTTAAAACACCGCAAAATGCCATTGAAACCTACCAACTCAACTTGCAAGTGACCCCTCAGGCCGTGCAAGTGCAAGATCAAGCCGACCTCAAACCCAGTCCACTTTACACCAAGCGCTTCGGCGCCTGGTTTGGGACAGGTTTTAATTTTCTCAGCTACAAGCAGGCCAGCGGGGACATTGGCTCGGATCTCGAGTTTCAAACCTTTAAGGGTCCCTCCTTGTTTGCCCTGGGGTGGTGGAATGTAAACGAAAATCTCGACGCCAACGCGAGCGCCAAGGTCTCACCGGGCGAAGTGCGCGCTTCGGACGCCATCCAAATTGCCGCGGGCAATTACAATTGGCTCATCTTTGCGCTCGAAGGAACTTATTTCCCCAAAATGTGGCACAACACTTTGTTTAGCGAATACCCCACTCGCTGGGGAGTTCGTTTTGGAATTCAACACCACATCGTTCCGTTTATTTCTCGCACCGGAGCTTCGACCACTGAAGCCGAAATTGTGACGAATTCACTGTCGATGTTTACGATCGGCATTCAATCGACCACCCGCATTTCCGACCGATGGTCATTTGAGTGGTTTATGCGTTACCAAAGTCCCCTGGCAACCGGTAGCACTTTTGACATTCGTCCCGACTTTGCCTTTGATGGATCCTTAGGCGTGGTTTACTCCTGGCGTGGCCCCTGGCGCATCGGGGGATATTGGTATGGGCAGTGGCATGATTATTCGTTTACTCACCAAGACCGTTACTTGGTCAATACCAATGCGACCGAAACCCGTATCACTGGGCGACAGAGTTTGTTTTTCTCAAACGCCGAACTGCGCCTCGGTTACGAATTCAACTAACCAAGCAGATCGCATTAATTACCAATGAGCCCGTAAAAAAATGATGAGATGCGAGGAGGAAGGTGACGAAGCAGATCGCATTTTGTTACGGACTCAGGCTCGAATGGAGAGCCACATAGGCGCCACCGAGTACTCCCGCCTGCGCTCCCAAACTGCTGACTTCGATCTGCGGAAATAGATCCACTCCTTGCCGTCGGCGACTGAGCAAGGTTTTTAGTTTCTCGAGGGCTTGAGTCAAAAACAAATCCTTCGCTTCACTAAATCCACCGGCAATGACAATTCGCTCCGGTGAAAACTGCACAACCAAGATCGTGACCATCGCCGCAAAATAATCGGCATAAGCGGCAAAGGCTTTGAGCGCCCGCGCCTCACCCGCCCGAGCCCGGCTCACCAATTCTTCACCCGTGAGATTTTTCTCTCCCCACTCTCGAGCGCAACGTTCAGAAAAATTTCTTCCGGAAAGATAAGCTTCGGCACAACCAAAATTCCCGCAACCGCAAGGAGCCGTCGAGTCACCGTAGTGAAGAAACACGTGACCCACTTCGGGGTGAAGGTGGCGCCCCGAACGCACTAATTGGCCGTTGGCAATCACCCCGACCCCAAGTCCCGTACCAAGAGTCATCATCACGCTATTTTGGCAATGACGATTCGAACCCAACCATTGCTCCGCCAAGGCCGCGGCGGCGGCATCGTTCTCGATTGAAACAGCGATCTTAAGCCGTTTTTTAAGGGGCTCAGCCAAAGGCACCACTCCCCAGGCTTGGCCGGCTTCATGAAGGTTGGTAGGATCCAGCAAAACGCCGGCGCGGGGGTCCAAGGGACCGGCCGAGGCAATACCCAAGCCCTCCACCGGACCGAATTTTTTGCTTAACGCCTCCGCCAACTCAGCGATTTGGCTGATCAGCCCTTGCGGCCCTTGGCTTAATTGCACCGGTTCACGAATGGAATCCAAAATTTGGCCCTGGCTGGTCACAACTCCCATTGCCAATTTGGTTCCGCCCAGATCCACGCCAATCACTTTGCCGCCCATGGTCCACTCTCCTTAATCGCATCAACCGTTGCCAGACCACCCCTGAATTGGGATGATAAATCGATCTTGAGCGGGGGCGCAACCAGGGAGAGTTCATGGCCGAGCTGCAAATACCACAATCACGACTCGCTTGCGGCAATTACGTTGGTGCTCAATGGGTCAAGGCCAGCGGCAGCCGCCGCGAGGTTTTGAGTCCCTACACCAATCAAGTGATTGGTGAATTCTTTGAAAGCACTTCGGGCGACGTCGAGTCGGCCGTAAAAACGGCGCACTCCGCCTTTGCAGAGTGGAGTCAAATGCCGCTCAAAGAGCGCTGCCAAATTTTGTTTCGATGGCGCGAAGTTTTACTGCGTGATTTAGAACAAATCAGTGTCACGGCGGCACTGGAGTGTGGAAAAACCGTGGACGAGGCTCGCGCCGGTGTGCTCAAAGGAATTGAAATACTTGAGTTTGCAACCGCCGCCCAAAACTTTGATCTGGGCGGACAGATGGAAGTCTCTCGTGGCGTTACTTGCGCCTATCAGCGCACTGCACTCGGGGTCGTCGCCGGAATCACACCCTTTAATTTCCCCGCCATGGTCCCGATGTGGATGATCCCTTTGGCCTTGGTGGTCGGCAATTGCTTTGTCTGGAAACCCTCTGACAAAACTCCCCTCACCTCGACCTGGATCGCCAATACTCTGACTGAAGCCGGTCTGCCGAAGGGAGTTTTTAGCGTCGTGCAGGGCGGACAAACCACCGTCGAATTTTTGTTGGACCATCCGTTGATTCGCGCCGTTGGCTTTGTCGGCTCAACCCCGGTGGCGCGCAGTGTTTATCAACGGGCCACCCTTCACGATAAGCGAGTGCTGGCCTTAGGTGGCGCCAAGAATCACATTATTCTTCTCCCCGATGCTGACCCCGAAGTCGCGGGAAGCGGAATTGCCGATAGTTTTACCGGCTGTGCAGGGCAACGTTGTATGGCCGCAAGTGTGCTTGTCACCGTTGGCGATTGCGAGTCACTGATAGAAAAAATTGTGAATGCGGCTCGCACCAAACAGCCCGGGGTAAATATGGGTGCCATCATCACGCGCCAATCCCGCGAGCGGTTGGTCAGCGCGATCAATCAAGCTGAAAAAGAAGGCGTGCGAGTCGTGCTTGATGGTCGCCACGGCCACCCGCCTTCGGCTTATGCTCAAGGCAATTGGCTCGGACCTACGGTGTTGGATTTAGTTCGGCCCGGCTCGACGGCCGCCTGCGACGAACTGTTCGGACCGATTTTAAGCATTATTCGCACCAAGACTCTCTCCGAAGCCATTCATTTGCAAAACTCCAGTCCCTTTGGCAATGCGGCGAGCGTTTTTACTCGTGACGGTGGTCTTGCCCAACGCGTGGTCCGCGAGTCAAGAGCAGGAATGATCGGTGTGAATATTGGCGTTCCTGTTCCCCGCGAACCTTTTTCCTTCGGCGGAACCCAAGCCAGCAAATTTGGTCATGGGGATATCACTGGCCACAGCGGGATCGAATTTTGGTCGGAACGTAAAAAAATCACCATTAAGTGGAATCAAAACTCCGACCGCACTTGGATGTCCTGATTGTTTAGTTGTTAAGAGCTGGTGCCCACTACATTTGATCGCGCAGACGACGAGCCAGGACTCCAATTTGCGCGCGTGCCTCGGTGATCGACCCTCGCGGATTAAAAACCACAATGCGCTTGATTTCTTGGCAGGTCAGTTCCACATCATGGTTGCGTCGTCCAAGACCTTCTTCTAAGCGAGCGAGATAAGCTCCCACCTTGCGCTTGAAATCTCCGTAGTCGACTTCGTTGATGCCTTCGGTTTGTCGTAAAAACTGATCGATGAGTTCTTGTTTGGTCATAACCGCACCGTCCTCCAGACTAAAATCGAGACACTGTTTGAAAGGTGAGCTGGCAATAGGGCTTGTAACCCGAAAAAGGGGTAGGCCCCAACCGGCTCGGCATATAATATAGACTTAGGCACAAATATGGCCAACATAATTATTATCGAGGACGACACCAAGGTGTTGAATCAGTTCCGCCAGTACTTCAAGGAACTGAACGAAGATCACCGTCTCCGCTTCTTCTCAAATTCCGAGGAGTTTCAAAACCTTTATTTGAAGTCATCGGCCGGCGACATTGCGGCCCACCCCCTGTTTAAAGCCTTCAACCAAGCCCAAATGAGTTGGTTGGTGAGTGCGGATTTTCAGACCACTTCGCCCTTTGCCGAAGTTGCGGCGAAGCTGCAAATCAACAAAGATGGCAAGATCACCGCCTTTGATGTCGCCACCGCGAAATCGGGCAAGGCCTTTGGACTTCCCATGGACCAAATCAAGGTCCTCAAGTCCATCGACGAATTAGTTCCAGAAAGCTTTCGCGTGCTGTGGCAAGATTTTCGGGGGAGCGTGAAAGAGGGCAAAGTCATAAGTAACGCCTTTCCCATCACCACTTCAGCTGGTGCCTGGCTGCTGAAGATCTCCGGCCAAAAACGCGGTGAGAATGCCGTCGATTTGGTTTTGCGCCACCAACCCGACGTCTTTTTACCTCTGCTCGAAACCGAAAAAAAGATCGCCTCCGCCCAAGCGGCTGAGGCCACCAAGAACGAAGAAGAGCCCGAAGAGCTCAAGCTCCTCAGCACCATCGATCTCCTGGTGTTTAGGACCAGTTGCGTAAAAGGGGCGCCTACGGAGTGGCTCACGAAGACGGCGGAAGCGATGAAACTCAAAGGGTATGGGCCGCCTGACTTTCGCGTGCGCTTTGTCGCCACTATGCACGAAGAACAAACTTCCGACAAAGGTTTGCTCGTTCACTCCCAGCTTGACGACGTCATCTGTTTGCCTTTGGATCGTCTGATTTTTTTGCAAAAAATGGAACTCACCTTGGGTTTGCCCAAACGAAGCCGACCCTCGTTCTTGTTTATGCAAGAAGAAAAATTGCCGATCGAAATCTCTAAGCTGGTTTCAATGGAACTCCTGTCAGATGTGGGCTTTGCCATTCGCAATCCGGTGGCGCTCGCTCCGGGTACCATTTCGCGGTTTAAGATTCGCTTTCCCGCTCTCAGAGAAACGGTGGTGACCTTAGCCCGCAGTCACTCCAGTGTCGAACATCCCGAGGCCGAAGGACAATTTCTGGTTTACTTTCACTTTTTCGGCGCCCAGCACGAGAGCCGCAAACGCATTTTCACTTATCTTAACCGCTCAGGAAACTACAAGGGTCTTCATACCGAAGATGCGACTAAGTTTGAATTCAGCTCGGAAAATCTCTTTCTCACCGCCCGCGAAAAGGAAAAGAAGCATGTCATCGTCTTGGATGCGGACCCCGACCAAGCGGAATCGCTGGCGGGTCTGATTCGCGACGGAATTAATCAGACCGAGGTGATCACCGAAAACTCCTATTACTTGTTTTTGCGCAAGTATCTCAATTTTGTCGATGAAGGGGACAAGCCCAAGGCCAAACCACCTGCGACTGATGCCACCGCGGCTGCGGGAGCCGCTCCGCCGTCCCCGCCACCGCCCATTGAACCGGTCAATTTAGACGAAATTCGTCTGGCGACCAATCATGATCTTTATGCCGACCAAGTCGAATGGCTCATCGGCACCAGCAACTCTCACCTGATCTCCACCCTCACTCCCTTTGGCGAGCAGGACGCCGTGATGGGCTTTCCAGCGGCCCAACTTTTACAAAATGACCTCTCTTGGCGGACCTTATTTAGAGGCTCCGATAACGAGCACGTCCTCGATGAAACGATCAAGCTGGTCATCACGACACACAAAAATAACAAACGCAAGTTCGCCCTGGCCGATGCCACGGGCACCTTCAAGTGGTTGCAAGTGGAGATCGAGCCTCATACCGTGCCCGAGCAGTTAAAAATCACCTTGGCACCCCTCGAAAACACCGAGTGGATGAAAAATCAGGAAACAAAAATTCCCCGCCTCGACCTGCTGGTGATCAGTGAGGACTTGGTTCCCGAGAATGTCGACTCCTGGCTCGAAGGTCTCAAGGGCCTCGCCTTAAAGGCCAACTTGATTACAGCCAATGACGAACTCAAGGTGGTCGTGGTCGGGGAAAAATTTAGCCCTGAGCGTTTGTTGGTCTATCGCCATTCAAAGGTTTCGGGTTTGCACTCCCGCCCCCTCAACGCCCGCGCGTTCTTGTTTGAAGCCACCAGTCACATGCAGGCGCCGTTTTCGAAACACAATTTTGACAACCAAAATTGGAACGAAGTGAAACTTAAGGTCCACATGACCAAAGAAGTCATCCTCGAGGGGATCTCGGAGTTTGGTTCCTCACTCATTTCGCCCGCCACCATTCAACCGGGTACGGTCTTGTACCTGCACGAGAGTATTTTTGAAAACGCTCCCAATCAGTGTCTTCCCGCCCGTTTTTACCACAGCGAGGAAATTCAGGGCCAAAAAGGGATGTTCAGCTGTGCATTTATCTATTATGGTATCACCGATGCGTTTCTCAAGTTCTGTCGAGCTTGGATTCGCGATACCTATGCGGCCAAAAAGGCCAAAGAATCCTAAGGGTGGTCACACATGGCAAAGTTAAGTCTGCAAAAGCAATTTGCTCCTCATTCCATTTGCTTTGGCTGCGGGCCGGCCAATCAAAAAGGGCTGCGTATTGAGAGCTTTCCCGACGGTGAATCAGTCGTCGCCGAGTGGACACCCGATTCCCATCATGAAGCTTTTCCAGGAATGCTCAACGGGGGAATCATCGGTTCACTGCTCGACTGTCATAGTAATTGGACGGCGGCTTGGCATTTGATGAACAAAAATCAGCTGACGGCTCCGCCTTGCACGGTCACAGCGGACTACAGTGTGCAACTGCTCCGCCCGACCCCTTCAGCAACTCCGGTGCGCCTGGTTTCTCGGGTGGTGGAGTCCACCGAGCGAAAGGCCATCATCGAAGCGGAGCTGTATTCGGGAGCCGAGCTCTGCGCCAAGTGCCGTGGCACTTTTGTCGCTGTTAAGCCCGGCCATCCCGCTTACCATCGCTGGTCTTAAACTTACCAGTTGCGTTCGCAACCGAGTGGATAACAAACCCGATTGTAGTAGTAGCACTCGTCCATGGCCCGATCCTGAGTCAGGTCAGCAAAGTAGCCATAGGCATAATAGGAATCGCCCCACTGATTCTCGGCCCAACAAATATAGTCGTAACCGGGATTCGGCGGCGGATAAGGACGATGAGGCGGCGGCACCGGAGGATTCGGCCGACCTGGATCGGGGTAACGTGGTGGACGACCCGGATCAGGATAACTAGGCGGGCGCCCTGGATCGGGATAGCGCGGTGGGCGCGGCTCCCCTGGGACAATGTACATGGCTTCGAAATCGGAATCAAAACCGGTGGTCGCGGAACTTTGCAGTTCATCGCCTTGGGCCGTTAGGCTTGCGACTACAAATACCGCAGCCATCATGCAGAATTTTTTCATCTCAAATCCCCCCTGTTAGACTTGAATCTGACATGAGGTTTCTTTGAGTGTCAATCGGCAGGTCGGGCGTGTAACACTTATGCCGCGAGCTTGTGGCCACAGCCGGGACAAAACTTATGGTTTTCGGCGATTTCGCCACGACAGGCGGGACAAAGCGCCTTGGATTCACCAGTTTCGTCCACCGGGCGCTCATTCATGTCCACAAAACCCTTGATATTCCATTTGTCGATCTCGCTGATGATCTGCCAAAAGCGCAGGATATTCTGGAACTCGATCTTGTCAAAGCTCAAAAAGACTTCGCCTTTGTCGGTGGATTGCCGTTTAACAAACAAACCCTTTTTCTCGAGTGCATCGAGGTGCAAGGGCTTGAGTTCGAACTTGTGTTTCTCTTTGATGTCTTTGAGGAGTTTCTCATACTCCATGCGAACTGCGCCGCGAAAGTCGACCTCAGTATCTTGGGCCAAACTCACCAGCGCATGAGCCACTTTCAAGGCCAAGGTATCAACATAAATGATTTCACTGCGGCCCGGTTTATAGAGATTGTACTGATAAAATTCGGCAAAATCCTCTAAGAGCTGAAGATCAAACAAAGTCACGGCCACCAGTTCGTCGATCCCGTGTTCATTCTTTTCGAAGTGGAGCTCCGCCTTACCGAGTTTTTTAAGCAGCTCAGCGACGTGCTGTAAGCGCGAAAGCGACTCTCGAAACATTCGCGTGGTGTAAATCTTAAAGGTCGTCCAATCCACCTTGACGTGTCCGGCAGTTTCTTTCACCGGATGACCCGAGTTTTTGGCCACCAAAGTGAGAATACAAAACAAGGTCGGAATAGAAACCTGGGGGCAAGGACTGTTCTCTTGATCCATTTTTAGGGACCGAATGGTTTGGCAATTTTGCTTGGTGGCTTCAGCCAAACTTTTAGCCAGGAGCTTAAGGCCTGGTGCCGCCGAATCGATTTGCGCCTTGATGGTTTCGATCGGCACTTCGAGAACCTGACAAGGGGTGGCTGCCTCGGCACACAACAAGTGCTTGGCGCCATTGGTGAACAGAGCCGCTTCGCCCATCACATGGGAGGTTTTGCCTTCCATGATTTCAATTTTTTTGCCGGAACGATCGAGGTACAAAGAGACCTTGCCCGACTGCACAACATGGATGTGAGTAATCTTGTCGCCCTCTTTGAACAAGACGTCGCCGCGCTTAAGATCCTTTACCTGATGCTCCACTCCACTGGTCTCCTTGAACCATTCAAAATCACTCTGCTCTATCGGCTTTTGCGACTCGATTCTGAAAGAAGAAACACCCCAAGATAAGGATTGCGCATCGCAGAATGTCCCGGTTCGGGATTTCGCTGTGGTTCGCCGTGAACCATGCTATAAATAAGCTCTTTTGACCAAGGACCGCTGAGAACCATGAATCAAGTCATTGCCATTTTCCTAGGTTCGTTTGCTGTAGGCATTCCGGCGGGCTGGTTTTTTCTTCGCTGGTCCCGGCAGCGTCAGCTTCGTCGGGCCGAGGCCGAGGCCAAAGTCCTGCTCGATCAGGCCAATCAAGCCGCCGACACTTATCGCGACGAGGCCAATCAGCGGATGGATGAATATCGCCGTCAGCTAGAACGGCATTACGAAAAGGAAAATCGCAAAACTGATCAGCGCATTAAGATTCTCGAAGCCAAGCTCCAGGAAAAGGAAGACCGTCTCCAAAAGGCCCTCGGCCAACGCGATGAAATTTTCCGCCGCAAACTTTCGGTTGTGGACAGTCAGGAATCTCTCATCCAGCGCAAACAGCAACGCTTTGACACCTTTATGGAATCGAAGCGCCAGGTGGAAGCTCAGTGGCGGGAACAACTGGTGCGTTTGACTTCGGAAGAAGAAGAGAGCATTCGCCAAAAACTTGCGGAAACCATTCTCCAAGATGAGCGTCGGCGCATGCAGAAATGGCATGACCTCGAAATTGAAGAAGCCCAGGCCAACGGGGAAAAGGATGCCCGTCACCACTTGAATCGCGCCCTCAGCCGCTTTGCCCGCCCCTATTGTGCGGAACGCGGAATCGGTATTGTTTATTTTCCCAATCCCGAAGTTCGCAAACGAGTCATTGGTGAAAATCGCGAGCATGCCGTCGTGGTCGAACGCATTTGTGGAATTGACATCTCGGTCAACGAGGAACTGAATTCGGCCTCGTGCTTGGGGTTTGATCCAGTCCGGCGCGAATTGGCTCGGGCCAGCCTCGAAAAACTGATTCACGAGCGCAACGTCAACGAAAAACGGATTGACGAGATCATCGCCAAAACCAAAAAAGATTTGTTTAAAAAAATTCGCCAAGACGGCAACCGTCTGGCCAATGAACTCGGCATTAAGGATCTCCATCCTGAGATTCGCAACATGATGGGTGCCCTTCGATATCGTTATTCCTTTTCCCAAAATCAACATTTTCACTGCGCCGAAGTGGGTTGGCTCTGCGGACTGCTGGCCGTCGAAACCAATGTCACCCAGACCCGCGGCCGCCGGGCCGGCCTGTTGCACGACATTGGTAAGTCAATGGATCACAGCATGGAAGGTGGACACGCGGTCATTGGTGCGGACTTTATTCAGACCAACGGCGAAGCGGAAGATATCGTCCATGCCGTTCGCGCTCACCATTTTGATGAGCAACCAAATTCCGACTTGGCTTATTTAGTGATTGCCGCCGATGCCATCAGCGGTGCCCGTCCCGGAGCTCGCCGGTCGACGGTCGACTCGTACAACCAAAAAATGGAAGATCTCCAAAACATCGGCAATAGCTTTGCTGGAGTGCTGAGCACTTATATCTTGAGTGCGGGGCGCGAAGTGCGGGTGGTGGTCGATAGCGCGCGGGTCGACGATGTCACGGCCCTTGATCTCAGCCGACAAATCGCTCAAAAAATCGAGCAAGAGTGTTCCTATCCGGGTCAGATTCGCGTCACCGTGGTGCGCGAATCACAGGCCGTGGATTTTGCCCGCTAGGGCCGCAGCGGTCTTCAAGACCACCGACTCTCCCACTTTCAATTCAGCTTCTTGACGAAAAAGTTCCCGCACAATTTCTTCGTAAGAAATCCCTTTGATTTTTTCTTCGGCCAAAAGCCACTGCACATATCGAGTGGCCCGATCCACGAGCTTGCCATTGGTTGGCACCACCCAGGTCATAAAGTTCAGGCGATATCGACCCAAACGCCCCATGATCAAAGTCGAGTGAATATTGAGGAGTTGTTTGAGCAGCAAATGCCCAAACAAGGGGTGGCCCACATCGGCAGGGATTTCGGCTTGCAAATCTTGCAGAGACCAGCAGAGATCTTGGCCGCGGAACTCGATGCGGAAGTGGGCATGGGTACCCGGAATTGTGCGACAACGGTAGGCTTCCCCTTGAGGACCAAAATCAAATCCGGCCAAATAATCGTCGTTGGTCTTCGGATACTCCGCCCCCCAATTTAAGGGGCGCGCGGACCGACCTAAAAGCTTAAGCCACGACTCAGAGGCACTTCGAGCCGAATCAATGACCACATAACTGAGGGAGTGCTTTCCCGTGGGAAATTTTTGATTGTCAAAGGCCGGAAGACTAAAGGTCGGCGCTCGTTCGGTGGTATCTGTAAACACCGCGATGGCCAAGTCCTCGGCGTGATACAACAGATGGCCACCCTGCTGATAGACTTTGGCCTCAGCGGCAATAAAGTTGGGGAGATCGCTCAAATCGAGGGTGGCAAAATGGTCGCGATAGTCTTCAAAGGCCGCTTGCATCTGCGACGGATTTTCAAAAAACAAACCAAGGCCCACGGCCATCATCAAGACCGTTGAAGCTTGCATGCGCGTACTGCCCGCCAGCGCCATGGGACCCACGTACAAATTGATTTTCTCGATCCGAGGATTTTCGAGGACCCGACGGGAACGCTCCACCTTGCGGCTCAAGATTTCATCAGGGTTACAGTAAAGAAAAAAGGGCTTAGGACCAGAGCTGGCGGCTGCACTTTCGGTGGCGCCAATGACAAAAGGTGTTTCTCCACCCTCCGTACAACTAATCAACAAATCACCGGGCTGAAAGCCAGCTTCCTTAAGCTGCCTTTCGCCAAACGCCGGATAATCCTCAAAGCCTTCGAGTGCATGAACGAGGGCGGTGTCACCGCCGGCCATAAAGGACCGGACTTGGTCTTCGCGAGCACTTCCTCGCCAAGTTTGCCGCCACAGGTATTCGAGGCTCAGCGACAAGCGCCCGGTGGCGCCGCATCCACACAAATAAATGCGATTGCCATGGGCTAAAGTCTGGCGAATGGCTTGGTTGAGTTTGGTCAGGGAACTGAGGCGCTCCGCAAACATCGCCAGGGCGTCTAGGTCCACTTCGCGCAGCACTTCAACGGCGCGATGCAAATTTTCCTGGGCTAAAACCGAAAGCTCACGAGTTTTCGGGTGATTACTCTCCGTCGCCAAATCCCCGAGTTGAAACTCGGCTGCGACTTGCAGAAAAGCCTCGGCCTTTTCTTGCGGCGACTGCGTTGGCTGAAATCTCATAGCGACCTCAATTATAGTGGTCACTATAATCAGCCCACTGACCAAAATCCAGGGGAAAAACTGGCCAGCATTGGTACTAGGCTCAACCTAAGCCAATTTGACTCGCCGACCACGCACTTTGATACTTAAGCAATGGACTTAAAACTCGAAATCGCCCAACCCTGGGTTGTCGTCCACTTGAGTGGCCGCATCGACTCATTTAATTACGACGACATCACGGCTAAAATCCAAACTCTCATTCGCATGGGCAAGATTAACTTCGCCATAGATCTCACCCAAGTCACCTATCTTGGTCTCCCCACGCTGCGCTTTCTTTATTCCACGGCTGGAAAGCTCGAACAAAAAAAGGGTTCCATGGTGCTCGTCGTAACTCATGAGCGAATCAAGAAGTCGATTGCCCTCGTCAACCAACCCGTTCGATTTCAACTTGCCGCGGATCGATCCTATCTGACCAGTGAACCGACGAGGATGAGCCCATGAAGTACGCGATCGCCACCCTGACATTGACGGTGTGGGCACTCTGCGCCGGCGCCACCCCTGGCGCCGCCCCCGCCGCCATCACTCAACTCCTAAACCGCCTGGATGGTGAGAATGACCAAATTCGCGCCGCCGAACTTGATCGACAGTTCAAAGAACAGTCCTTGATCGGATCTCGCTCGCGAGCCTACCCGTCGTTGAATCTTTCCTTGGTTGCCAACGACGGCGATGACGGCGCGCTCGGTGCCGCCTCACCCGGCAGTTGGAGCTCCGGGGCCTCGAGCCCGAGTGACAGTCTGGGGACTTCACCCGGCGGCAACATTTCGGCTTCGGATGTTACCAGCAACGGTTGGGCGAGCCAACTTTCGCTCGGGTACTTTCTCTTTACTGGCCATGCCATTTCCGAAGACATTCACCGCGCGCAGCTGTCGGTGGAAAGTTCGCGATTAAGCCAAAGCAAGGTGTCGCTGGAAAAGAAGGCCCAACTGCTGCAACTACTCATGGAGTGGCAGCACCTCAAAAAGGCCGAAGAGCCGCTGGCTCAAGCGGTGGCCTTGGTCGGTCAGGTGAAGTCATTTGCTAAGAACAAAGCCGATCTTTTGTACGACACCGGCGACCGGATTAACTTAAACGAGAAGGACGCGCTCTTGGAGTATCAGAAGGTCCGCCTCGAGGAGGGATTGTCGCTGGTTACGGCGGGACTGAAATCCCTCTTACCTGGTCTCGAAGAAGCGACGCTGGCTTCACTGCCACGGTTTAAGGTCTCCTATGCCTTGCCACCCGCCGCCGAGTTCGGAAATATCTACGATGCTCATTCGCTGGACCACCAAATGAACAAACTCAGCGAAGAGTCTTCTCTCGGCTATGTCAAAGTCGCCCGTTGGAATCGCCCGTGGATCCCGATGGTTTACACTTCCGCCAGTTATAGTTACACCGGCGATTACCACGGCGAAACCGCCGACGGTGGTTGGTCGGTCTCACTCACGCTGAACTTTCCTCTGTTTGACGGTTTCTACAGTCAGGCGCGCCTCCAGCAGGCCAACATCAGTGCCGAAGCAAGTAACCTCAAAACCCAGGCTGAGCGTGACAAGCGTCTACTCTACCTCCGCCATCAACGGATGAAAGCTCTGGTCGCCGGCACCCAGTATCGTCACTTAAGTCTTCAAGCCCAAAAAATGGAGTACCGTTATCAAGATGTGTTAAAGAAACGCCGCCAGGGACTCACTTCGCCTCTGGAGGTCTCCGGAGCTGGCCTGGAACTCGCCCAGGCTCAATTGGAAGCCTATGACAAGCTCAAGGAACACCAACAAGCATTGCTTAACGTCGCCGTCGAACTCAACCAATGGAATCAGGTGGAAATCAATGAAGACACAAAACTTTAGTCACATGATGTTCTTACTCATGGTCGTCGTCAGTGTGACCCCCGCCCGTGCCGCCGATGAACTGCAAACCCAGGAGTTTAGCGAAAAGATCCCGGCCTTTGCCGTCGTTAAGCCAGGCGAAATGACCACAGTGCTGGCGATCAATCACGGCATGGTTTCGAATCTTCCCTTTCAAATCGGCGATCGAGTCAAAATGGGCGATGTTTTGATTTCGGTCATTGAACGCGAGACCACCCGCGGGTACCGGACCACCATTGTCGGCCAAGTTGCCAAACTGCACGTCACCCCGGGGGCCGCCCTCACCCCAGGCATGCCACTGGTGACCGTCATTAATCCTGAGAAAAAGCAAATTGAGATTTCGCTGTCCCCCAAGGAGAGTCAGCGTCTCAAGGTCGGCGCCCCGATTTATTTTCGGGGTCAAGGCGAACAGTTTGGCGAACTCGGCAAGATCAGTCCTCTGGTCGATCCCGACACCGGAGCCGTCGTCAGCTACGCCCAACCTCGTCGACCCGTCACGCAACTGATTGGCGACATCATTCCGATCGACATTGAAGTTCGTCACCTCAAAGACTGTTTAGTCATTCCACTTTCAGAAGTCGATCAACATATTGAGCAATATCGAGTCGAAGCCACCAGCGGCAACAGTGCGTGTTTGATTCCGAAAACTTCGTCTCGCTAGCGTCCGACTTGTTCCGGAGTAGAGTTCGTTGATTCATTACTTTATTAAGAAAAGTATCGTTACCATTTGCTTGAATCTCACGATTCTTTTAATCGGTTACTTTTCTTTGGACCATATTGCCAACGAATTCATTCCCGCCATTGAGGTTCCCGCGGTGGGCGTGGTCTTTCCGACCACGGTCTTACCGCATGCGCAAGTGGTCAGCGAGCTCATCGCCCCTGTGGAACGTCGTCTCCTTGCCACGGGCGACGTGGAAAAGGTGGAGACCACCATTGATCGCGACCGGGCGATCTTGTTTGTTTTTTACAAGTGGTCGATCAAGCCAGAGGAGTGCCTGCAGCGAGCCCGCCAAGTCGTAGGGGGTGCCGATCGCCCGTTGGGGGTTCTGGACCCGATTTTTGTTTTACATCGCCCGACCATGTCGCCGATCTTTCGCGTCGCTTTTACCGGCAAGTCCGTCGAAGCTCTCACTCAAGACCTGACCACTTTCTCACGAACGGTCGAGCGCCTGCCCGGTGTAGCCGGAGTGAACCTCGTCGGCTCGGCCCCTACCAAAGCCGTCATTCAAATGGACGCGGTCGCCGGAGCCCAACGACAAGTGGCCGCAAGCGACGTCATTGTGTCGGCCTTCAAGAATTGGTCCTTTCGTTATTTATTTAATCGCCCGGAGGGACCTAAGGAAGTTCTCAAGGTCGATCTCTCGAGCATCAATGACTTAAGAGGACTTCCCGTCCAAAATAAATCTGGTCAAGATGTCCCTCTTCGCTGGATCTCCCAGATTGAAGAGACCCATGCCCCCGCCAGCGTTTTTTTTGGTGATGGCCAGGATGCCGTCATTATGGAAGTGATCAAGGGCCCGGGCCGCGACGCTTTAACCATTGTTGATAGCATCCACCGCAATCTCGAATCACTCGCGACTTCCAACCAAGTTAAGTACACCGTGCTTTACGACGAAGCCGACAAGATCCGCGAAGCCCAGTCGGGAGTGCTGCAAAACTTTCTCGTGGGCATTACCCTCAACAGTTTGGTGCTCATCATTTTCCTCGGTTCCATCGTGGGCGCCGTGGTCGCCTCTTGCATTTTTCCGACGGCGATCCTTGGTACCCTTTATGTCATGAAGGAGCTTGATGTTTCTCTCAACATTTTTGCCCTCA
>JADZEO010000030.1 GCA_020850475.1 Bdellovibrionales bacterium
CGGAAGCTTTTGATCGGCAAAGGCTCGTGTTAGCTCGCGCGGGATCATACTCCCACGTAGAATCAGATAGGGTTCGCTTGAAGCTCGGGTCGCGTGGCCGTTCTCAATCCATACCGGGTAAAGCGATGCCGTGGAAGTCACCCAGCCAGGATCGAGTTGGACTTCTAGGGCGAACGTGGGCAAAGGGAGGCCTTCGACGGTCACGTCGTCTTGGTAGGCGACGCGAAAGTAATGGTAGGCTTGCACGTCATTCAGACGCGATTTTTCGAGATCATTGACGGTTTGGGTGAGCTCAGTTTTTTCAGATATGAGGTGGGTGATCTGGGTAGGGAGCTCATGGTTCAGTTTCCATTGGCGATAGCGCTGTTCAGCTTCGAGAGTTGAGGGCTGCGAGGTTTCGAGCTCCTTCATGTTGGCTTGAATGAGAGTCAGAGTGGCTTTGATCTCATCGATTCGGCGCTGATGCCTCATCGCATCTCGGCTCATGGCCATTTGCACGGGGTGAGGCAGGTGAGTGAATACCACTTGGCGCGAAAGGTAGGGTTTCAATTTGTCTGAAACTTTCCAAAGGCGCTCGTAGGTCTGGTCGGCGAGAGTGGGGAACAAAACGCCATTCACAGTGGTGGGAGCGTAACGTGATTCGGCGTCGACTTGGTCATCGGCGCTGATCCACTCACAGTATGCCGTACGATCAGCCAAAGGATTTTGCCCTTGCTGGAATCGAGTCATATTGTTTGCGCCAATCGAAACACCAGCAAAAGTGATCAGCACAAAAACCACGGTCTTCAGCCGAAACATAGCCCCCCCTCGCGGCTCTACCAATGTCGAACATCCCCACTGGCTTTTCGGCCTAATCCCCTGGCGTCTAAAGGACTTAAGGCTGGCAATCGAAACCTCTGTCTCAGCGTGAGACGTTTTTCTAATTTTCCTTCGAATTCTGATACATAATGCGACGCACTAATCAATTTAACGCAACACACCGAAAAGACAAATGAGGAGAACTAGGCTGTGAGTATTGCGAGCTTGGGACCCATGGTGGTGTTCCCTACTGATGAAGAACTTGACCGAGAGTTAGAGCGACGCAGGCTCTTGGACGAAAAGCAGCGCTCCAGCCCGGTGCTCAGTGCGGGCATTGAGCAAGGTGGACCAGGTACTGCGACCGATCAGGGAGCGAAGCACACGGCTCAACAAGTTGTCGATTTCTTAAAACGCGTGCGCAGCAACCAGTCCTCTTCAGAATCGCCAACAAAACCGCGCCCAAATCCCGCGCCCGTCGAGAGCCTCGAAGCTTTTCGCTTGCGCAAAAGTCAGCTGCGCCAGCGCGGTCTCACCGCTTACCATAAGCAGTTGAACTTTGAGCAAGATCAAGCGAAACTCGGGCTGCACACTCAGAGACGAATCTGATAATCTATCTCAATATTTAACCCTGTCTAAGGATAAAAAGGACTTATAGAGTGCTCGTCAATAACTCTGAATCGGATGGCAAATTGGCTGAGTGTAGGCTCTTTGATAAGTGTGTGACATATCGAGGGATTTGCGGCCATAAAATTTTGAATAGAAATTAATGAGACTCACACATGAAAACAGATTCGTCCCCTTCAAGAACGGTAATTCTTATCCGCCACGGTCAATATACCAGTAAGCCTGAAAAGTTGACTAAAATCGGGCGAGCACAAGCTCTTAGGACGGGCAAAGTTCTTAGTAAGCTGAAGATCGACAATTTGTATTGCAGCAAGATGCCAAGGGCGATCAAATTTGCGGCTATTATCGAATCTGAAGTTGGGCTGAAGGCGAGGAGTCGGCAGATATTCAATGAGTCGATTCTGCCTGGCACGCGGGAATTTATGAAAAGAGAGTCCCAAAAGTTAAGATCGAATCGCGAGCGGAAATTATTTCCTAGAAAAGTCAGGGATAACAAGTCACGTGCCGATCAAGCCGTTCGGTTTATCCTCAAAAAACCGCGCAGAGGGCAGACCACGGACGTCGTCGTTGCACACGGAAATGTTATTAGATACTGGGTATGCTGCGCATTGAATATCGACCGAAAAAAGTGGCTGTCGTTCAGCATTCGACACGGATCGCTTTCGACTATCCGAATTAGCTCTGATGGTAACGCGGTGATACTTGGGTTTTCCGATTGCGGCCACCTACCGTTATCAATTCAAACCGTGTAGGTAAATATTCCTCGAATAAAAAACTATCGCCATGATCGGCTATTACAAATCGAGACTACGAAGTTTGTGATTGATCGAACGAACATGGTTGAGGTGTTTACCAACTGCTAGAAGCATTTGATTAGCATCTCGAGCCTTTTGAGAGAGCCGTGACTTCTCAAACAGCTGTTGCACAAATTTTTGGGCGATCTTTTTGTCATCCGAAGAGATTGTTGCATGTTCAATCAATAAACTTGCAACTTTCGGAGTGATGCTGTCATACCGAAATGGTTTGATCCGAAGGATACTGTTGCCGATCTCCTCAATATCTGTCTCAGAAAACAGGGAAATTACAAACAGGATTTCAATAAACGGAAGTGTAATCAGGTCAAGAGTATCGCGATCAAAAAGATGGCCCAGCCAATCATCCTGAAAAACTTCCGTTCGGCGAATCAAGCGGTAAATTTCTCCAACTCCGATCATACCAAATTCGTGCAGTTCTGCGGCGCGCAGCGCACCGATGCTCGAACTCCCAAAAACGAGGCCCCCAGCCCTCAGGATATCCAAAATCTCCCCCGCAGTAACAGCTAACGATTGGTCAAACTCTCCGTCAGCAATCAAAAAAATCCGTTCTCCTCGATTAAAATCTCGGTAGATTTCGCCGCGCCTAATTGGAGGTTTAAGCGAGATCTTCATTTTCGTCTTTCTGAATTGACGTTGGTCAAGAGATAGGCCGGCATACAATATCATCGCGACTTCCTCCGGTGGATATAGTTGTATTGAAAAGACGCAATTTTCGCCCAGCTCCAATTGGAAGCAACGTTTGGGGTGGGAGCGAGATGAATTCGTAGCGACAGAGTCAAATTAGGTACAATGGCCTTAGTTACAAAACAGGGTATGCCCGCTCTAGAAAGGTTGGCCAAATAAACCGAAGGATACCCAATCGACTCCAAAAACTGAATCAGCGATTCGACAGAATGGTCTCTATTCCAGTTCTTGGTACATAGATTTTCCGCAGCGCTATACGACAACGTGGGTTCATCTGGCCAAATTTCATTAAATCGATCCTGTTCATTCTGGGGGAGTCGAGCAGGGACATCTGTCAATTTTCGGACAATATTCTCACGAACTCCACTAACTAGCGTAGCCCAACTTTGAAATGCTTCCAGGTGTGCGCTTTCAATAGCAGCTTTGAGCGAGGGGTTGAGGCCCCAGCCGGTGTGCATCTTGAACTCACTTCCCATTAAACAAATAACAAATGGAAGGTTGTATCTTTGGCCCTCCAACCGAATGAGAAAAAAGTGAGTCTCAGCTCTTTGCTGAAACTCCCTGCTGGTCCTAGCGATGACTTCTTTGACAAACCCCTCAGGTTTTATCCAGTCAACCTTTATCCTGAGGGCTTCCATTTCTGCGCGGTAGTGCTGCTCAATAATTTCCGTCACAGATTTAAAGAGGCATTTTTGAAGGTCAAAGCCCGCTGCAACGCCTGCCGAAGAGGCCGGAAATCTTGCGACATCGCCAAAAATCTCAGGAATGTGAAAGGTGTAGATGACCTCTGAAGGAACGAGGGCCACAGTTTTAGATTGAAAATGCCAGCACGGTGACCACATAAACACATCACTATCAGACACTTGAGATTGATAATCCCATGGAATAAATGCTTGAGGTGGAGCGACGATGTGTGACTTGGCTAAAGTGGCATAGCTTCCCCGTACAAACTGAGGGTTACGTGTGTCCGCGCAATACGTCTCGGCCGCTTCCATAATCGCCGATATTGCGGCCTGTTCTTCGGTATATCCCTTTCCTTGTGAGCCAGTGTTGATTCCAGTTCGGTAGTGATGGATCAACCTCGGTCTGGTAGTTTGGCAAACAAAAATGGATCGATCCAAATATCCACCGATATGCGCAAGCCGGGTAATTCCGATTTTCTCTGAGACGATTCGTGAAAGCTTTCGGGCCGAGGTGTTAGGCGTTAGATAGGTCAAGTGGTAATTTAGCAATGAAGGGGGGAGTTGCGAGGTCAGTTCCGAGTAACTATCAGTTAGAGGCTTAGAATCCAGTCGAGCATGGTTCTCTGAGGTCAAGATTTTGAAAGACGACTTTACTGAGCTTTGTTCGAGCATATCAGATACTTCCATTTTACGAGATCGCGATGAGTGGTGGAGTTGAGTGGAGAACTCAACGGAACTGGAGCCAAAGAAGACCTAAAGTCCGGGGAAAGACACCTTACAACCTTGGCTTCAACGCCCACCCGAGACAGATTTGCAAAAAACAGATTGCGATATCCATTGGTCTTCAGATTAGTAATTAAACCGTTGAAAACGTCAGCAGGAGGTTTTGGATAAAGGCGATGAGCCTGTTCTTCTGTAAGTGTGATTTCATCGGGAAGCATTTTTTCAAATTTCTTCAAGAACGCTTTAGTCAGTTTTGGCGTTCGAAGCTTGGGAAGTCTTAGGTCTTCGCGGGCTCCGGCAATGCCTGTAACCAAGGCCTGATATGCTTCGGTGTAGGCACGATGAAATGATTGATCAAAATTCCACTCAAGTCCCCAGCCCGTGAATTTTCTGCCTTGTGAATCCAATATGACATGGATTAACGGGTGCGGTCGTTTTTCAAGAGGACTGGTAATCAATAGAACTGTAAGATCAAAATCGCAACCTACTTTCGGTGGTTGAACGGCTTGGACAATTGCACATGCATTATAAAATAGGCTTCTTAAGTGGTGCTCGTAGGCTTCGTACAAAGCCTTCGTTGCCGCATCACGCAGGCTAAATCCTGCCCCTAAGCCTGCGGTCGACGTGACCACCACGGATTTGGTATTATACAAGCTCGGAACAAAGGCCGCGTACACAAGTTCAGCGGGAACCAAGACCTCAGTTTCCAGGAACCAGTGAAGAGTCGGTGTCCACATCAAAGGTAAGTTATCTAGGTTTCTATGGATCCCTCGGAAGCGTCCAATAAACTTGGAGGGCGAGACGCAAGCGGCCGTCTTTCTGAGATTTAGGTAAGTGGATCGCAAGAGACTTGGGCAACGCTCTTCTGCCGAAAAAATCTCAGCAACCTCCATAACAGCACCAGCTATTGATCCTTCGAGTTGAGTCGACTTGCCCTGGCCCGACGTATTAAGACCAAGGACGTAGTGCGCCCAAAGGTTGGGACGAAAGGCTTGAGTTGTCGCTACCGCCCGATGGCTAAAGCCGTCAATTTGAGATATTCGAGTAACTCCAATTTGTTGGGCAAGGCGATCTACCAAATTTCGAGAGCTTTCATGGTAGAGTTCTGGTGGGTTCTCGCGGCCAGCAGTTGGCTTCAAGTTTAGCAGTTGGTGATTTGGGTATTGTGCCAGGAGTTCCATCGGACTAAGCGTACTCAGCTCCTGCCGGCAGTCAAATTGAAAGTGGCGTGGCGTTTCCAATGTCTCGTGAGTAAGGAGGAACCCTAGGCCTCATCGTGGTGGAATTTCAGCCAAATTTAAAAATAGGTTGAAAACCAATTAAATTCTTAGACAATATCTGGATGAGCAAGAGTATCGATAAGATCTTGGCAGATTTGAGGCGGCGAGTTTCGTCAGTAAGTGCCGATCAGCTTTGGAATCAACGTCAAGAAGTCGTGATTGTAGATTGTCGTGAATCCGAAGAAGTTGATATGGGAATGATTGAAGGTGCGATGTGGATTCCCAAAGGTAAGATCGATTTGATGGCGGAACGAGAAATTTCGGACAAATCTACTTCAATTGTAGTTTACTGTGCCTCGGGAGTACGGTCCCTGCTCGTGGTCGAAAACCTCGAAAGACTTGGCTTTGGCTCGGTTTCGCAATTGACCGGAGGAATTGAGGCATGGAAGGCAGCCGGCTATGACCTTTGTCAGCCGTCGAGTTATCGGTTGAACAGAAGACGATTCAAATCCCAATTAATACTGCAAGAAGTTGGTGAAAAAGGGCAACGAAAGTTAGCTGAGTCAAGTGTGTTAATCATCGGCTGTGGTGGTATCGGGTCCCCTGTGGCCCTTTATCTTGCTGCAGCCGGAGTTGGTCGGTTGGGTTTGGTCGATGGCGACTTTGTTGATGAAAGCAATTTGCAACGTCAGATATTGCATGGAACCGATCGTATTTCGATGTCAAAAGTCGAGTCCAGCATCATGACCCTTAGGAACTTGAATCCAGAAGTGGTATATGAGCGCCATCCTTACCGGCTTACCGAAAAAAACGTTGTTGAAATGATTAGTAATTATGATGTGATTGTCGATGGCTGTGACAATTTTCAAACTCGCTACCTTGTGAATCGGGCATGTGTTGCAAGTGGCAAGGTGAACATTTCTGGTTCAGTACTGGGTTTTCAAGGGCAAGTGGCGTCTTATGGTGTTCCCGGGGGGGCCTGTTTTGAGTGTATTTACCCAGAACCGCCTCAGGGAGACTTGGCAACGAATTGTGCTGAAGGGGGCGTGCTGGGAAGTGTTGTTGGGATCATAGGGACAACAGTAGCGACTGAGGTGTTGAAGAGGCTTTTGGGTCTAGGTAACGACTCAACTGAATTCTTGGCGTCATTTGATGCCATCGAAGGAAGATGGGATTACCTAAGGTTAAAGCGGAGCAAACTCTGCGGCTGTAATTCTTCCTTTAAGAGAGCTGGCTTTAAGAAGGAATTAAACCAAGTTTGTGATTTGGAGAGCTGAAATGGCTAAGGTTATTATTCCGGAGTCTTTGAAACGCTTCTTTGGGGGAAAGGCGGAGCATGTTGAAACTGGTGGTTCGCTGCTCGAAGTACTACGAGCGTTAGAGGGAGATTTCCCGGAAGGTAGGCAAAAGATATTAGACTCTAAAGGAGGCATTAGGATGTCTCTTAAGATATTTGTAGACGGAGAGGATGTTCCAGCGTCCGAAATGGCGATCACACCGGTGACAGCACATTCAAGGATCAAAGTGATCATGGCATTAGCTGGAGGTTAGGTAAGGGGATGAAGTTGATACTTGAGATCAAAATTCAATAATGAAACGTAAACAAGTAAAGTGGTCCATTTTGACCAGGAGGATAGATGAAAAAGGCAAAGACAACAAAGAAAGCGTCTGCTGCACGTGGTGCAAAGAAAAAAGGTAAGAAGGTTTCCAAGGTAAAAAAAGCGGCAATGAAATCCCTTAAGGGCGGCCGGGTAGATGATTCTCCTACGGTTGTTAGTAATAGAAAGCTCTGCTGATCATCCAGTCCAGCTGTCATGATCAGACCGATTACACAGGGCCGATCAAGGTCCTGTGTAATTTAAGATTTATGTGTGGTTAGTACCAGCAGTTGAAAGTCGTTTTATGACGCCAAATTCCGCCGAGTGTCGAGCAAGTTACTTCGCTGTCAACTGTATACCAGCGTGCACCGGCCTTTAATTCTTGAGATTTTTGCTTTGAGACTTTGAGTATTTGAGAACGTTTTGTTGGCTGTTGTTTTTTCACATTTCCCCCATCCATTAGTATGGCTTTGTATCTTAATTTAAGATTTTCCTGAATTTTACTTAAGCAAGGACCGAGCCCTAACCCCACAAGGCAAATCAAGCATTTTCTGGGTCGAGTATGTTCCAATTCTGGGCGAATGTATAAAACCTGGACGTATTTGTTCGACGACCTAAGTCAAGGGCTTCGGCCAAAGTAATTTTCCAGCCTTATGTCGAGTGGTCTTTGGCCGTTACGTTCATGAGTTCTGGCCTCTATTGAACCAGTGCAATTCCGAAATGTTATCATATTTATGGCTGAACAAAACTGGAGAGACATCCTCGTTTCAAATTCCGTATTGGGACTAATCTATTCTCCAAAAGAGATTCAGTCTCTTTTGGATCGCTATCCCCCGGTTGAGTTTACCGCCGGAACTTTGATTGTAACAGAAGGTGACGCCGCCGAG
>JADZEO010000031.1 GCA_020850475.1 Bdellovibrionales bacterium
CAAGTCAAAGGGCGGATTGATCTCGACTTGTCTGGAGTGTTTAGTTTGGCTTCGGATTTGGTCGGCAACGCGCAAAAGTCTTTGACTCAAGTTTTTTGGGCTCTTCAGCAAGAGCGTGAACCGACGGAAGACGAACTCAAAGGCCTCAATGATCTCTTTGAAGCCGTCATGAAAGAATTTGGTTTTGCTTCTTAACTAGATTGCTGCTGCAATCAAAAGGACCAATCAACTAAAAGGTAAAGCGCGGCCCCAGCCGCGCTTTTTTTATTTGCCGAGCAGAGTCTGCAATTCGCCCGATTGGAACATCTCCATCATAATGTCGCTGCCACCCACCAGCTCTTTGTTGACATAAAGCTGCGGAATGGTCGGCCAGTTGCCGAATTCCTTGATGCCGTTACGAACCGCCTCATCTGCAAGGACATCGCAAGAAGCAAACTCAGTATCGCACTCTTGCAGAATCGCCACCGCGCGAGCCGAGAAGCCACACTGCGGGGCTTGGGGAGTGCCTTTCATGAACAGCACCACTTTGTTTTTGTTCAATAACCCTTCGATTTTTTCTTTCGTGTGTTTTTCCATCGTGTCGTTTTCTCCTCCTCAATTCGTCAAAGTCTTAATTGCCAAAGCATGGACCTCGCCAGTAGCGAGTTCAGCACTAAAAAGCTTCATCACTTCTTGGTGCTGTTGAATTCGTGTTTTACCTGCAAACCGCGGCGAAGCCACCCGAACCTCAAAGTGGTCTTGGCCACCGGTGAGGTCGATTACGGCCACTTGGCACTCGGGAAAAGCACTGCGAATTCGTGATTCCATTTGCTCGGCCGTCATACTTTCCTCCGGGTGAGAGGCTAAAATACGCCAAAAAAGCACTGGTTTTCAACCGCTATCATCGCACTGCGGAGCCGACCGCCACGGAAAATACTAAAAATTCTAATAATTTATGCTATGCATCAATTTTGTCGTCCCGCCCTAGGGGGTCTTGTGGTAGGTAAAGGCATGGAAATTTTCTTCTCTCCGGTTGAATCTGCCCACCAAAAACGGGAACGGGCCAAGGCTCGCGAGCTGCGCCAAAGCCAGTGGTGGCGCCAGCAGTTGGGGCAAGGTAAATGCTACTACTGTGGGGAGAAATTTGCGGCCGCTGATCTTACCATGGATCACAAAGTCCCCATCGTCCGCGGGGGCAAGTCGACCAAAAAGAATGTGGTCGTGGCCTGCCGGAGTTGTAATCAGGAGAAAAAATATTTTCTGCCTGGTGAACAAGCACTTTTGACACCCTCTGAAAACCACGATGAGAGCGGCGTTGAGCGCTTTGACCAAGATTTAGAATAGCCTCGGATTACCCCTTGCGACAGAACTGCTTCAAGTTTTGTTCTTGCATTTCCCTACGACTATCCCTTTAAAGTAGAAGTATCAGTTCATTAAGTATGTGGGACAATTGAAGGAATCTGCCTGTGTCAAAGATCACCTCGAGTAGTACGGCCGAGTATTTTGCCAAGAATTTGCAGCAAGTGGGATTTTCGTCGCCGACGAAGGCGGTGCTGACCACCCTTAAAGAAGCAGTTGATAACGCGCTCGACGCTTGTGAAGAAGCAAGTATCACACCGGAACTTCTGGTGACGGTTAATCGAGTTGGCAAAGGATCGACTAAAACGGCGGATCTCATTGAGATCGTGGTTGAAGATAATGGACCGGGCATTGATCCAGATGATCTGGCCAAAGTATTTGGCGAGTATTTGGCATCCTCAAAATTTGGTCGAGGCCAGTGTTCGCGGGGTCAGCAAGGAATTGGTATTTCCGCGGCGACGACCTGGGCCCAACTCACCAATGCGGCAGGCGTGCGAGTGATTAGTAAAACGGCGAAGATGCGCAAGGCCCTGCAAGCCCAAGTTGACGTGGACATCAAAGGTAACCGCGGCTTACTCAAGCACAAGGAAATGATCGACTGGGACCGTGACCATGGCACTCGCGTTGAGTTTGTCATTGACGGGCGGGTGCAGTTGAACGGCGACGGCGGTATCATCACTTATTTGGACGGGACCACGCTCGTCAATCCGCATATGACACTCAAATATAAGTTGATGGACGCCGACTGGGTTGAAGTCAAACGGGTCAGCGACGAGGTCCCGCACATTCCGGCGGCGACCATGCCTCACCCGCACACCATGAAGTTGGGCGAGTTCATGACCCACGCCCACCTCTACGGCAAAATGAATTTGGATAAGTTCCTACGCAAGGGCTTTTCGCGGGTGAGCGATTCTTCAATTACTGACTTCGTCAAAAACGGACTGCCCAAGTCATTGCTTAATTCGAGTCTGGCCAAGTTTAAGGAAACGGAATTTAAGCAGGTATTTCAAGTTTTGCAGGCCACGGAGCTGACCAACCCCTCAACCCGCTCGGTGTTAACCGTGGGCGAGGAGGGTTTGTCGAAATCCATTCACCGCCTTGGAAACATCGATTTTTTTAGCGTGGTGACTCGTCGCCCGCGGATCTGCGATTTTAAACCCGTCGTGGTGGAAGTCGCGATTGCGCGATTTTTAAATCGACCCAGTGACCAAGAAGACACGACCATCCAACTTCTGCGTTTTGCCAACCGCGTGCCGCTGCAGTTTGACAAGGCGGCGTGTGCCATTACGCAAGCGGTGGAGTCGGTCAATTGGCGATCTTATGGCCTTCAGCAGGCGAAAAATAGCTTGCCGAACGGGCCTTATGTTTTTGCCATCAGTGTGACTTCGCCATTTATTAAGTTCAAGAACGCCTCTAAAGAAACAATTGATGCCAGCGAAGAGCTGGTTGAAGAGATTCGTCGGGCATTGATGCAGGCGGGTCAAAAACTTTCTCGGCACATCAAGCGCGAACATAAAGCGGCGGACCTGGAGCGCAAACTCCAGCACATCGAAAAGTTTGGCCCCATTTTGGTGTCGGGACTGGTGAACATTACTGGTGCCTCATCAAAGCGCAAGGTGGCGGCGGAAGAGGGGCTCAAGAAGTTGTTGGGCCGGGACTCGGAGCTCGCCGAATCCGAATTGGCGCAGGCCGAGGAGCGACTGCAGGTGCTAAAGGCCAAGCAGCGGGCTCGTTTGGGAGTTGAAGACGAAGAGGGCGACGCCAACCTGGAGTCGGAAGAAGATCTTTCCCGAAGTGAAGAGTCGGGTGAGCAGTTGAGTCTGGATGAGTCCTTGGCACCGGCCACGACCAAAAAACGGGCGACCGGCAAGAAGGCCTCGACTAAAAAAACTGCGCAGGCCGCAACGACGACCAAGAAGGCCGCTGATGCTGGCACCACCACGAAAAAGGCCGCCACTAAAAAGACCACCGCCAAAGAAGCAGAACCTCGAAAAAAGAAATAGTTATCTGTCGGAGCAAACATGAAAGCGAAAATACGTGAGTTCTCGCGGGACATCGATAAGGAATCCAAGACCCTTTGTGAAAAAATGTTGGGTGATTTGGAGAAGAGTCGGCGCCCGGTGTTGGAAGCGACCAAGTGTTCTCTGGATAACTCTTTTTATAATCCGCGGGTGGGCTTTTTGACTCCTGGTGATAAGCGGGTGCGGACCGAGTTGAACGTTTCATCGGTACAAAAAATGGCGCGAACGGTGTTCATGTTGGAAATCCTTCTGAACAACCTCAAGACCGGTGCCGTCAATACCAAGCGCGAGCTTTATTACATGGCTAAAGGTAGCGTGAAGTCGGACAATTTTTTGAAGCCTCTGGATTTTTCCGACCAAACCGAAAGTGACTCGATCATTGATTTTATTTGCGACATGCTCGAGGTCTATCGGGAAGAAATGAATTGCTATGCCAATGATCGTGGAGGTCAGACGTACTCCAAACAGTTGGTGGTCACCGAGACTTTGTCAGATGGTTCCAAAGCGGTGGTGGACTTAAGTACTCTAGGAACCACGCCCTTTCAGCCGAAAAACCGGCCGCAAACTTTTAGACTGAAAGCAAAAAAGAAGATCGACTTTTGTTTGGTTATCGAATCAGAAGGTACCGCCAACACCTTGGTGAGCAATGGCTTTACCCATCGAAATAATTGCATCGTGGTAGGTGCGCAAGGGGTGCCCAGTAACGGAGTACGGGGTTGGGTCAAAACGATTCAGGATCAACTTGAAATTCCCATTTATTTCTTTGGAGATTTGGACGCCTACACCTTGCAAAACATTTACCGCACCCTCAAGGCCGGATCGGCTGCCAGTTTGATTCGAAATAGTGATTTTTCGGCACCTGACGTGAGGTTTCTCGGGGTGTTGCCTGAGGATGTTAAAGAGTATGATCTCGATTGCTATGACGTTCGTGAGAGCGATGTGACCGAGGCTCGGGCGCTTAAAAAGGCGCGCGATGTACTCCAGAACGACCCCTTCTTTTTAGCGCCTAAAAATAAGCAATTATGCAAAATCCTCGACTGGCTTTTGAAAGAAAAGCGACGCTGCGAGCAACAAGCAATCTTCGCGGTTAATCCCAAAGATCCTCTCATGCCCGAGAAAATCATCCTCGAGAAAATCAAAAACGGCTCCTACGTTTAAAAAAAATCTTCGCTAGATGAAATGGAGGAAGGCTTCGTCGCCCACGAGTGGGGCGACGAATGGTTCTTTTGGCGTGAGGCTCACCTTAAAAGGTCAGCGGGAAAGCCAATGACAGCATATAGGTTTTAACGGTCCAGTCGATGTCGGTTTTGAGCGAGCCGATTTCCATCTCGTCCCAGTTTCGCACGAGGTATTCCAAATTAATTGTGACAAATGGAATCGAAGTCAGACCCACGCCTAAACGGTAGCCGGTACCCTTACCGGTGGACGCGGGTGTACTGGAAATCTCACCGTCGGTGCTCAGGAGATACGAATAATAGACCCGCATCATGATGGGGAAGTCATAACTAAGGAACACACCCATGTTGCTAAGGCTAATTTCGCTAGAGGGAGTGTCATCGGTTTCGAGTTTGCCGCCGGTGTACTCGGCGCCGATGCCAAAACCCACCATCTTGAGACCCAAGCGAAGTCCATAGGTCATGCCTTTGAGATCTTCGGCTGCGCTGCTTGAGGAGTTGTCCTTAATTTCTCCGGTCTCATAGCCCGCAAAAGGTTCGATCAAAAAATCCGCGCGCGAGGGCGTGGCACTGAAAGCTAAAGTCAGAGTGAGTGCGACTAATAGAAAACGCATGTTTTCCTCCCGGACGAGTGTTGCGAATGTAATGGTTTCAGCCTGGCGCGTTTTTTTGGCTGAGTCAAATCGGCGGGTCCAGTCGAGGGAGCTTTGACACAAACCGAAAGAGATTGTGCTGCGTATCGAGGTTCATTAGATTGAAGAGGACAAGGAGAATTTGAAGATGGCAAGCATTGAGACCACCCCTGAACTGGTTAAAAAGGTCTATGAAAACACGCGTTCCCGTCTGGCGATTGTCAAAAAGCGCCTCGGACGCCCTCTGACTCTTGCGGAAAAAATTGTTTACGGTCACCTGGACGATCCGAACGGGCAGGATCTGACTCGTGGCAAGAGTTTCTTGTTACTCCGTCCCGACCGGGTGGCGATGCAAGACGCGACGGCCCAGATGGCCTTGCTGCAGTTTATGCTTGCGGGTCGAGAAGAGTCGGCGGTGCCGGCCACCGTTCATTGCGATCACTTGATCTTGGCCTATAAGGGCATGGAACCTGATATGGCCGTGGCAATGAAGGAGAATGACGAAGTGTTCAACTTCCTGGCCACGGTGTCCTCGCGCTACAACATCGGCTTTTGGAAGCCGGGTGCCGGTATCATTCACCAAGTGGTGCTTGAGAATTACGCTTTTCCGGGCGGGTTGATGATTGGAACGGACTCGCACACTCCGAATGCGGGGGGACTGGGAATGGCAGCCGTGGGCGTGGGGGGCGCAGACGCCTCTGACGTCATGGCCGGGTTCCCTTGGGAAGTGAAGAACCCCAACATTGTGGGCGTCCATCTCAAAGGAAAAATGAGTGGCTGGACTTCGGCCAAAGACGTGATCTTAAAACTCTTAGGAATGCTAACGGTTAAGGGCGGAACCAATAAAATCATCGAGTATTTTGGTGAAGGGTGTGACTCCATTAGCTGTACCGGCAAAGGCACCATCGCCAACATGGGTGCTGAGTTGGGTGCGACCTGCTCGGTGTTCCCCTACGATCGTCGCATGGGCACTTATTTGAACGCCACTCAGCGTGAGGTCTTGGCTAATCTCGCGGCAGAAAACCAAGATCTGCTCATGGCCGATCCAGAAGTGCTCAAGGATCCCAAGAAGTTCTACGACGAAGTCATTGAAATTGACTTAAGTCAGCTCGAGGCTCATGTGGTGGGTCCTCACACTCCGGATCTGGCAACTCCGGTGAGCCAGCTCAAAGAGGTGGCGGCGAAAAATGGTTGGGGAACGAAATTGTCGTCGGCGCTGATTGGGTCTTGCACCAATTCTTCTTATGAGGATATCGGTCGGGCAACCTTTGTAGCCAAACAGGCGATGGATGCGGGAGTTAAAATGAACCAACCCTTTTTGGTTTCGCCCGGGTCATCGCAGATCAAAAAGACCATTGAGCGCGATGGCCAAATGGACGTGCTCAACAAAGTGGGTGCGGTGGTGCTGGCCAACGCCTGTGGTCCCTGCATTGGTCAATGGAAGCGCGACGATGTTAAGAGTGGGACACCCAATACCATCGTGACCTCGTTTAATCGTAACTTCCGCTCTCGCAATGACGGCAACACCGAAACCTTAGGATTTATTGCGAGCCCCGAGATGGTGATGGCGATGGGGTTGGCAGGGCGTCTCGACTTTGATCCGGCTCGGGATGAAATCACCGCCCCGAATGGGAAAAAAATCAAACTGACGCCACCTGAAGCACCGGAACTTCCGCGCAATGGCTTTGTGGCGGATCCGGCTGGCTATCAGAAGCCGCAGGGTCGCGGCGTCGAGGTCAAAGTGGCTCCTAACTCAAGCCGGCTGCAGCTGCTGGCGCCCTTTGAAAAGTGGAACGGCAAGGACTTTTCGAACCTCTTGGTACTTTGTAAGGCCAAGGGTAAGTGCACGACCGACCATATTAGTCCGGCGGGCCCATGGCTTAAGTACCGCGGACACCTCGACAACATTTCTAACAACATGTTGTTGGGCGCGACCAATGCGTTTAACGGCACTATCGGCAAGGCGAAGAACGTTCTTACGGGCGCTGGTGATTTGGAGTTTGCCAAGGTGGCGCGTGAGTACAAGGCCGCGGGCCAAGGCTGGGTGATCATTGGCGACGAAAATTATGGTGAAGGCTCCAGTCGCGAGCATGCGGCCATGTCGCCCCGTCACCTCGGGGGTTTGGCGGTGATCGTGAAGAGCTTTGCGCGGATTCACGAGACCAACTTGAAAAAGCAAGGAGTGTTGGCGCTGACTTTTGCCAACGCCAAGGACTACGACATGATCCAAGAAGAAGACCGTCTGGCGATCAAAGGCCTCAAGGACTTTGCACCGGGCAAGCCATTGACCTTGGAAATCCAGCACAAAGGCGGGGCCACAGAGACCTGCTCTCTCAACCACACTTTCAATGCTGAACAAATCAAGTGGTTCAAGGCCGGTTCAGCTCTCAATTTGATTCGTCAGTAGTAACTCTCTGAGAACAGACAAATTTGCTCGAACAGAGGAGGCCACAGTGAGCTTCCTCTGTTTTTTTGTGAAAAATCCTTGCGACCTAAGACTGCGACGACTCTTGTCCTGATTCTCGAGGTCCATCTTCCTGATTGATCGTGGCCCCTTTAACATTGAAAACGAGAGTCAGAAGGACCCACGACAACCAAGGAAGGTACACCATGAAGCAGCTCCTGTTCTTGATCGGGTTTCTTGCTTTACTCGCCTGCCCAGCGCCAGCGGCTTGGGGACAGGGGAGAGGCTTTGAAACTCTGTATGACCACGTCGAAGTTGTTCGCGATGCGAACGGCAACATCGACGAACTCCGCACCAAAAACCGCTGGCCGTTTTCAGTCAAAGAGTATGTGGAGTTTCTCCGCGATACCTTGATGCTGATCAAAAGTAACCCCAAAGCTTTTACCAAGGACCTCAAACCCTTTGGCAAGGTGCTGGATGAAGATGGCAAAGAAGTGGACATGCCGATGCTGGGTGAAGCCGCGCTTGAAGAGTTGGCTAAGCTCGACGTCAAGGCGGTCTTCAGCGATCCTAAGTTTGTAAAGCTCATCGGTGAGTTTGAGTACGAGTTGCAGACGTCGATCATCTTTCCGTACATCATTGCCAAGCCAGGCAACTCGAAGTTTTGGTTTACCCTGGCGGGCCCCGAGAAGCTGCTTAAAAAGTTTATTGATCTTGCTTGGTCGCTCATCGATAGCTACCCGGGTGCCGCTTTGGCCCACTGGATTTTTGAACGGGTGATCTCCTATATCGAAGCTCGCCAGAATTTTTATCAGAAGATGGTGCTCCATTACATGGAACACTATTTTGATGATGATTTGGGCTTTCCCCTCGATGATGCAGCTCGCATCCGTTCTTCGATTTTTGAGTCGAAGATCAAATGGTACAAATTCTGGGAGAGCCAATACGCCCAAGATAATTGGCTCACTTACGGTAATGAGCACTTCACCGGTGAGCGGGAGCGCGCTGATCGCAAATTGCGCGAGCACCAGGACCAATTCAGCCAGATCGTCGCACGCCTCGACTGGGCCTTTGTGGCCACGGCCGATGGCGAAAATCGCTATGTTCATCACACGGCGGTTGAGACCGGATTTTTGGATGATACCTTGTCAGTGGCCTATGACTTCCAGGATCCCAAGAAACTATTGCGAATGCGGGTGTTCTTGGACCTCCTGCACATTGGCTTGAGGTTTGTCCCTGCTCCAGGCCCAATCAAAAGTTTGGTCGACAAGTTAATCAACACTCGTTACCGGCCGCAAATTGATATGGAAGGCGCTCTCTACGGCTACTTTGACTCCACCGGCAATGCCGAGGCGGCCGAGCGTACAGCCCTTCAGAGCATCAATCCTTTCCTGATTCGAGAGTTAATGGGCCGGGGGATGTCAGTTGACGTCCTCAAGTAGGGCGTAGCAAAGACCTCTTCGGTGAATCGCTTTTTTTAACTGCCGCGCCCACCTAGGGCGCGGTTTTTTTAACTCTCGCTGGTCTTCAAAAAAGACTAACGTTGAGCCAGAGCGCGGATCTTGCGGCAACGGTCATCTTCTTGGCGCGAAATTTTAAGACTCTTTTCGACCGAGGGATCTAGGTTGCGATGATCCTTTAAGAACTGGGTGATGCGATCATGTTCCGTTGAAAAGCACTCGGAGGGAACGAGATCCGCAAACGCACTGGCATAAAATCCTTCTCTCTCTTGGGCCACTTTGGCGAGATTGAGAAAGAATTGGCTGCCATACTTTTCCCGCAGCGCAATTTGATTGCGAGGGAACAGGCTGTACATCGCGGCTTTGAGTTGGTCGAAACTATAAGTGGAATCTTTTTTGAGCAGCTCCGAGAGCCAGCGTTCTTTCGTCTCCCAGTTCGGGATAGCCGCGCGAGCGCCAATGGCACTCTTTTGCCCTTCGGCTGATGCGTCCCGTTTGAGTTCGGCCTCGATAATTTCGCTGACGCCCTCAAAATTGTGAGAGGCCAGGGTATTGACAATCGACCAGCGTTTGTCCTGGTCAATGGGCAGACTCCTTAACTTGATTTTTTCATCGAGGAGCAATTTCAGGTTACCCAATCCATAGGTCGTGCGCGCCGAGGTCATCACCGAGCTCAGCCAAATCTTTTGCAACTCGGATCCGGGTTTTGCGCTCACCAGTTTTCGCCAAGCCAAGCGTTCGAGTTTTCCTGCAAAGGTGTTGAAAACCGCGCGCTGTGAATCGGTGGTGTCGGGGAAGTAATAGAGCACCGATCCGGAATTCGAGTAACGACCGTGAAGCGTGTTGAGAATGTCGCGCAAGGTTTCTTCGTCCCGTTCCCTTTCCGCCCCGATCATGGCCAAATCCGCGTATTGGAGCAGGTGCAAATTGGAATCTAAGACCATATCCCAAAGTGCGGCCCAAAAGAGCTGACGATGAAATGAATCATTGAGGGTATGGATCATCTGGGGAAGATTCTTGAGGGTCGTCGAGTCCAGGTTCACCTTGAGATAACCGTAGTCATCATAGTTGGGATAGGTGAGCGCAGGACAAGATTTTCCGACGGCTTCAGGGACGCTTTGCTCGCTGCTTTCAAGCCGGACATTGAAGATGTCCTGTACCTCAGTGCGCGCTCCGCGAGTCTTAAAAAAGGCCACGCGGAAACGGTGGGACCTTTGATACGGATGCTCTGGAGGGGCGGTTTGGGTCACCTTGAGATTGGTTACTTTGCCTTGGTCGCAAGTCACTCCAATGGAAACCGTATTCAAGGAGGGAGTTTGCAGCCACTGCTTCTGCCAATCTTCGAGGCTTGAGCCATGGGCCGTGCTCAATTCATTCATGAAGTCTTTGAGTTCGGTGTTTTTTTCTGCGTATTTTTTGAAGTAACTTTGGACGCCTTTTTGAAATCGATCAGGGCCGATGAAGTAAGCGACTTGCTTTAGCACCGAAGCACCCTTGCCGTAGGTGATGCCATCAAAGTTGGCAAAGGCCTGACGGGTGTCGGGGACTTGGGCTTCAATCGGATGGGTCGTGACGAGCTGGTCTTCCCAGTAAGCCCAGTCTTTGGTGCCGTAGAATGACCGCCAAGCGGTGGATTTGAATTCAGTTGCCTCGGCCAGCGCCAAGTGAGCCATGTAGGTGGCAAAGCTTTCGTTAAGCCACAAATCGTTCCACCACTTCATGGTGACGAGATCGCCAAACCACATGTGGGCCATCTCGTGGAGGATGGTGTTGGCCATTCCGCGACGGTTGCGCTCTGACATTGGACCACGGGAAATAAACCGCTCAGAGAACGTGACGGCGGCGACGTTTTCCATCGCTCCGGAATTGAACTCTGGGACAATCACTTGATCATATTTTTTGTAAGGGTAGGGGTAGCCAAAATACTTAGGGAAAAACTCGAGTCCTTGGCGGGTAAAGGTAAACCAATCTTTGGTTACCACGTACTTGGCTAGGCTTTCGCGGGCCAAGAGGCGCATGGGTACGGATCCGGCCTGCTCCTGCCACACCCGATAAGGACCTGAGTGGAGCGACCAGATGTAGGTTGAGAACTTCGCTGAGGTTGGGAAGTCCCAAACTTGAGTGTCATTACCCAGATCCTGAATGGAACTTTCGCGCACCGAAGTGACCACTTGCCAAGATTTGGGGGCGGTCACCTTCATGGCATAGGTGGCCTTGAGGTCGGGTTGGTCAAAACAAGGAAACACGCGATTGGCATCGTAGGGTTCTAGATCTGTATAGGTATAAACTCGTTTGTCTTCGGGGTCTTCAAATCGCACCAAGCCGTGGCCGTCTCGGCTGAACGAGCGTTGAAACTGAATCAACACGGCATTGGGACCGACTTTGAGAGCCGAAGCGGGAATGATGAGGAAAAGAGAATTGTAGTCTGGCTTGAGCTCTTTGCCATTGACTGCCAATTGGCGGATTTCTCCCTGAAAGAAATCGATTCTGACCGGTTGTCGTTCGCCCCGATAATCAAAGGTGATTTTAGTTTGGCCACTGTAATTGGGTTGATCGGCCCTGAGCAAGAACTCCAGGTCATAATGCACCTGACTGAGGTGGCTCGCCCGTTGTTGGGCCTCCGTGTGAGTCAGAAACGGCTCGGTGGGTGTATTGGCCGTCTTGGGTTCCGTGCTCGTTACCCGATTCGTCGAGCAAGCAACCAAGATTGTTAACCACACCAGTGCAACCACTGCCTTCGGAAATCTTCCCGCCATTTAGGTTTCCCCTTGTTACGAGTCACAGTTCAAACAAACGTTCCGTGATGTCATAAATGGGGGTGGGGTTACTGGTCAACCGGCGCCGAAGGCTTTTCGAGTGGGAAAATGTAGAGAGTCAAAAATTCACCGCCAGCAATCGCCTGGTAGACTTCAAGAGGTGCACCGACCAGCTTGAGACGGTGCTCCGTAAGATATTGGTAAACCTTTGGATACACCGTCATGGGCCCGATCGAAGGGGCACCACGAAACTCGGCTTGGAGAGCAGGCCCGGGTTCGATGCGCCGAGATAAGAATCCCGTTGGCAATTCCTGAGGGAGTTGGTCGACGATACAACCGCCGTGGGAGCGAAGGCGTTCGGGTTCAACCTTGTCGGGGTCATCCAGATACTCGCCAAAGGTGCGTTCACATTTGAGACCTTGGCGTTGCGCCCAGGCCTCGACGGCCTCGATCACCGCATTGACTTTGTGATAGGGACCCGTGTGCTGTTGGTAAACCACGTTGATCGAAGGTGAATCTGTTTCACTCAAGCGCACTTCACGATAGCCGCCTAAATAAATGTAAAGGTAAACCGCCCCGACCAAGATTGTTCCAAAGACCGCGAGCAGAAACCACTTCAACATCGGTTATTCCTAACGAAAGGCGTTCAATTCAGTCGGCGGAAAACTAATGATCAGCGAACCCGATGTCAAACTGGTGGCCAGATCTTCAGGCAGTGACGGTTCTTTGATGGCGATCTGAATACGGGCGTTTTGGCCCGCTAGGTTGATCACGAAACGAGTCGTATCGAGCAAATTTCCACTCGTCATCGAGGTTTGATAGAAATAAGAGCTACCGACAAAACTGGGGTCCACGACATCAAACGGCGAACTAACCATGACGAAGGTATTTCGCGAATCAGCACCCATTGATCGACTCCAGGAGCGAAAAATAAAGTACCACTCGATCAATGAGGTTTCGCCGGTGGCGCCATGAGTACAGCGGACTTGGCCGAGACCGTCCCAAGCATCAAACCCAACTCGGTAGAATTCGTAGGGGTTCCCAGACATTCTAACGGCAAAATGGCAACTCCAGGGGCGAGCGTGGTTAATCGGACTGGCAGAGCACACCAGGCTCAAGCTAAAATTAAGAATGAAAAAAACGCCCCACCAGGAGCGTAGCCACCTAAAACCCATGGGGTGGTTTTTACCAGTTTGCAGCCCGTCTCGCAACGCCCGTCGTGGGAGCTGGAATTGGTTCGGTCACGACTGTAAAGTTTTCATGGTTCGCTCGGCGGGAGGACCATGATTTTGCCGGTTATCTGGGTCTTAGCAGTTGGCCCAAGCGACAGACTGTCGGCCTCGCCCAAACGACTCACGGCCAGGACCAGGTACTCGTTTTCCCTTAAGATATTGTCTTGCTTGAGCAGAACTTCCTGGAGGAGCGGACTGGCGGTCGGGGGCGTCCACATCACCTGCGCGTTGGGCTCAAATGCGGGATCGCCGTTTACCAGAACTTCCCACTTGTCCCCCTCGACAGCGCGGACTTCGATCTGATCGCCGGGTAATCCACGGACCACGCGAACAATGGGGCGCTCAGCATCCGGGACCAAAAAGGCCACCAAGTCTCCCCGTTCAATGGGGTTACAGTCATAGTACCCGACCAAAATCTTGTACTGTTGGTTTTTCTCCAAAAGAGCTCCCATGTCCGGTTGCCGCATGGAGTGCAGTTGGCTCGCTTGAACACACTCCATGGTGTCCTCGGGAGTCGCTGTTTTGAGTCGATAGCTCTTGTAAACAACCCACCCAATGGTGAGCACTCCGCCGAGAAACAAAATCGAAGTCAAAATGGTCAGCAATTTGTCGCTCTTCATTTTTTCCACTTAATTGAGCAACCCATTGAGGGAATCTGCTCATTGGTTAAGGATTTTCCTTGGAGAAGCAGGTCAATAGTCAGTCGCAAATCCTGTTGTTTGACGAGGGCTGGGTTTTTCCAGGAATCATCGAGGCGTCCGCGATAGGCCAACTTCCGCAGCTGGTCGAATAGGAAAAAATCGGGAGTGCAGACGGCGCCAAACTTTTTGGCAACGCTTTGATCTTCGTCAAGCAGATAGGGAAAGCCGTAGTTCTTCTCTTGCCACCGTCGCAAAAGGTTGGCTGGGCTGTCCTCCGGGTGATCGGACCAATCGTTGGAACAGATGGCGACCACTTGAACCTGCGATGGCGGATAACTGTTGCCCAGATTGATCAGGCGCTCTTCAATTGCTTGAACGTAGGGGCAATGGGCACAAATAAACATGACCAAAAGCACTTTAGCCTGGCGACAGTCTTCAAGGCCAAACTGCGAGCCAGTGACGGTGGGCAGACGAAAGGGCGGACAGGGAGATCCTAATTCGCCGACGGGAGTATAGGTCAGAGCCATGGTTCTCCTTAGGATCGTCTAGAGGTCCTGCCAAGAAATCTTTTTTTCCGCAAAGATCAAGTCACCACTGGCACTGACATCAATAATTGGCGAGTGCAAATGCGGATTACTGTTGAGCGCTCTCATCAATTCGTTGCGATTGTGCTCATGCAGATTGTCCTCAACGCAGAACTCACTCGCCGTCAAAAAATCCTGATAAAGGTGATTGAGAAAATCCTGCCATTCGTTGACGGACAGGGCGTCACCGACGCCTTCGCTGCTGGCAATGGCACTGGCCTCTTCAACCCCGGCGGGAACGGCAAACACGTTAACTCCGAGCCCCACCAACACAAAGTAGTCGGGACCGTGGTTGAGACTTTCAATGAGTAGACCCCCAATTTTTTTACCATTGAGGAGCAAATCGTTGGGAGCCTTAAGGCTAAACGGCAAATTGTTCCAGGTGCGGCGGGCGGCATTAAAGAGGGAGAGTCCAAACAGCGGAGCCGTCACATGTCGCGGCGATTGGCGGAGTCGGAAAACCCAAGTGGAGAGCAAGGCCGAACCTTCGCCGGCGTCGAGCCACGAATGGGTTCCGCGGCCACGTCCTTGCGTTTGATGGCGAGCCAAAAAGAGACCCTGGTCTTTATCGATGGGGAGCAAAGTGGACTTGGCCTCGGCATTGGTACTCGTTGTGGCCTCACTGGCCCAAAGAAAAAGATCGGAGTGTTGCTGGGCCCAGGTCACACTCAGTTCGAAGACGTCAAAGGCGGGTTTCATAGGTTTACCTTTCATGGGGGGAATCTCCCCAGTCAAAGAGCAAGCTAAAATCGGCGCAAGGAGCCGAGTGGGTGAGGGCCCCGACGCTGATGTCATGAACCCCAAGCTGGGCGACTCCAGCCACGCGCTCGATCGACATATTGCCACTGGCTTCAACCTTGACGGTGGCAGGGATGATCCGCATGGCTGCAGCGATGAGATCGTTATTCATATTATCCAAAAGGATGCGGTCGACGCGCAGGTTGACGGCCTCGTGAATCTCCTCAAGAGTTGAGCACTCCACTTCGATCGGCTTGGTGGTTTGGGCCCGAATAAGAACCACCGCCGCCTTGATGCCGCCGGCAATGCGAATATGGTTTTCTTTGATCAAGATGGCATCACTGAGGTTCATGCGGTGGTTGTGGCCTTGGCCGTCGCGCACGGCTTGTTTTTCCCACTCTCGATAAAGGGGGAGGGTCTTGCGGGTGTCGAGAATGCGGCAACGGGTTGCCTTTACTTGGTCAACGAAGCAGCGGGTATAGGTCGCAATTCCCGAGAAGTGTCCAAGGAAGTTGAGGCCGACCCGCTCGGCCTTGAGGGCGTTAATCAGATTGCCGGTGATCGTGGCGACCGTTTGCCCACTTAGAATCAAATCGCCGTTGGCAAAATGCCACTTGACCTGAAGTTTAGGATCGACCGCCGCAAAGGTTTCAGTAAAAAAATCCCGTCCCGAGAGGACGAGATCTTCCTTCGCCTTGAGCAAGGCCCTCCCGAATTTTTCAGGCATACCCAGGCTGTCGGTGGTGATATCACCGTCAGGGAGGTCTTCCCGCAGGGCACTCTTAACCATTTCTGCGATTGTCACTTGCACTCACCTTAGCGGTACTGCTGAGGCTCGAATTCTTCGAGCAACCGTTTGAGCTCCCGCTCAATCATGCGTTCGGCCAACTCTGGTACGACTTTCCAAATGACTTCTTCCAAGTATTCTTTGGCCTTTTCTTTCAAAAAATTCTCGAATTGCAACTTCAGGATTTCTTCAACCCGGCTGGGGTCCAGGCGCGGCAGGGAGGCTTCTTCTTGTTCTTCCGCCACCTCAACCTCGGGGACATCCTCCAACTCGAGATCACCGTCATCTCCGCCGACCGCGGAAACGATGGGAACTGAATTTTCAATCAACAAACTGTCGGCAGGGCGAAGCGACGACTTGGCCGCCGTCCCCTTTGTAGCAGGAGTCTTGGGTTTTTGGGGTGTTAACTGCAAGTCATCCAGCGACTCGTCTGGATCAGGATATTCTACGTCGGGAATTTCGGCTGACTTTTCATCAATGGGAGGCTTGATCCGAAAGCGAGTTAGATCTTCCTGGGCCCAAGGAGCTTCGGTTTCGTCCGGCGGGTCGAGGATAAGCTCTTCATCACTGTCGTAGGATTGCTGAGCGGCGGTTGGTGCCCTTGGTGGACTCTTCAGTTTGATCTGCTCAAACTTGCCGATCTCGTCCGAAAACTCCTCGCCCGGCTGAGCTTCGATTTCCTGCAACTCTTCTGACAAGTCATCTAGGTTGGTGAGTCCAGAAGTCGCATCAGGAACAACCTCAGGAACATCCGCAAAGTCATCCATCGACCAATCAGAGCCCGTAATCGGTTCAGCAGGTGAAAACTGCGGCGGCGTGGGACGCGAAATTTTTTCCTCCGGTTTGGTCACTGGAATCTCGGCTGGTTTCGCCGGCGCTTTGGGAGGCGGCAGATGAGGGTCAATGAACTCAGGCATTTTGGGAAATTTTAAAAACTTGGCGAGGTCTTGATTCTGGGTTTTTGGCACAAGACGTTGAATGAGCTTGCGCAGCGCTTGCACATCAAAGGGTTTTTCCAAATGAGAATTGGCGCCGGAGGCTTCAAACTTATCTTGATCGAGCTCCATGAATCCACTCCACATCAGCACGACCGGAGTCACTTTGAGTTGGGGATCTTTCTTGAGCTCGGCGGAGACTTCGTAACCGCTTTGCTTTTGCAAAAGGACATCAGCAAAAATGATATCAGGTTGGAATTTGTGAGCGACCGGAAGGACATCAATGCCCAAGCCAACGGATTTGACCTCGACCGCAAAGTCCTGCAATGCCAGTTGAAACACTTTTTTGATCGTGCTGCTCTCATCAGCCAGTAAGACGCGCAAAGCCATATAGGTGAGTTAAGTATTTTTACCTGGTCCAGTCAAGCTCGGTGAGAATATCTATTTGATTAGGGACAACTTTTTCTGCCCACCAGATTCGGCCCATGTTAAGCTGAATCGCGTTAGAAATTGTCTCCGGTAGCGGTGAAAGGACTCGGCACTTCCGTGATCTCAATAATTGATCGATATATCGCTGGCCGGTTCATGCTCTTTTTTTTGGGTGGACTCACGGTTTTTGCCACGATCTTCCTGTCCTTTGATTCTTTAACCACCATGGTTCGCTACAATGTTGAGGGCGATGTCTTGGTGCGGTTTTATGCCTATTATTTGCCCTCGATCCTTTACCAAATGATCCCGGTCGCCTGTTTGATTGCGACGGTGTTTACGCTTTCTTCACTGAACAAAACTCAAGAACTCGTCGCTCTGTTTAGTGTTGGCATGAGCTTGGCGCGGGTCAGCTTTCCTATTTTGGTCATGGTGAGCCTGGTGGGGGGCTTTAATTTTTGGCTTGGGGATCGCATCATCCCCAAGTTCAACCAAAAAAAGAACTATGTATTTTACGTTGAAATTCGCAAACGCCCGGGCCTTTACTCGACGGTTAAAACCAATAAAATTTGGTACCGCTCTGAAAATGTGCTTTTTAACATCAAGACTTTGAATGCCGAGCGGGCTACGGCCCAAGGCCTGAGCCTGTACTATTTTGATGCTGACTGGAATTTGATTCAGCTCATTGCGGCCAAAACGGTGCACATGAGCGGCTCCACTTGGGAGTTGCTGGATGGCACGGTAACTCTCTTTGCAAAGGAGTCTTCCTTTCCTCTCACCAAGGGTTTTGCCCGTAAGGTCATCGAGATGAATGAAGAGGTGGCGGATTTGCAATCGGCAGCGAATTCATCCGACACCATGTCGCTCAATAGTTTGAACAAATTCATTGGCAAGAACCAGGAGGCGGGACTGGATACCGTCCGCTACGAAGTTGATTTTCACAGTAAGCTGAGCTTTCCCTTTGCGGCTCTCGTGATGTCACTCATGGGGTTGCCTTTTAGCGTGACTCGTCAACGCTCCGGAGGAACCTTTCTGAACGTTTCACTCTGTATTGGGCTGGCGTTCTTGTATTGGACTCTGTACAGTTCGACCATCACCTTAGGACGGCATGGGGCTCTCCCCCCGGTCGTAGCGGCTTGGTCCTCGAATCTGCTCATGACCGCTGCGGCAGTGGTTCTCTTCTTGCGTTTAAAGAAGTAAAACGCTAGATCTTTTCATTTGTTAGGTTCGTTTTTGGGCTCAATTAACTCACACGTGTGTTTCGTGTCACCCCCGGTGGTATTTGGGCCCAAAACACGGTACTATAGAAGCATCAGCCGTTGAGTGGAGGACTGATCGCGATGGCTAAGTTAGAAATCTTGCGCTTTCCGGATCCGCGTTTGCGCAAAAAATCGGTGGCAGTAAAAAAGGTCACCCCGGAATTGGTGAAGTTGGCCGAGGATATGCTGGAGACGATGTACGCGTCTAAAGGTATCGGTTTAGCTGCGCCACAGGTGAATCACCAGGTGCGACTCCTCGTGACCGACACTCGTCCTCGCGAAAACGGCCGGTACAAGCCCGAGGATCTGACCGAGCTGGAAAAGGCCGTCCCTCAACCCTTTGTGATTTTTAATCCGGAGATTACCCATAAAGAAGGTAAGACCACCTATGACGAGGGGTGCTTGAGTGTGCCGACTTATTTTGAAACCGTTCAGCGGGCCCAAGTGATTGAAGTAAAAGGGCTCAACCTCAAGGGAGAGGCCGTGCAGTTTGAGGTCGACGGCTTGTTGGCGATTTGCATTCAGCACGAGATTGATCACCTCGATGGGAAGTTATTCATTGATCGTTTGAGTCCGATTAAGTCCAACAGGATTAAGTCTCGGATAAAAAAACTTGGCTATCCTGAAGCGGATCAAAAGGATCCAAATTCAGATGACGAGAGTTCGGAAGAAGCCAGCTTGTGAGCGTGATTCGCACCGTTTTTTTGGGAACTCCCGATATTGCGCGCCATTGTTTGGAGGCCTTGCTCAAGGACTCTCATTACAAAGTTGTGGGCGTGGTTTCTCAGCCGGACCGGCCGGCCGGTCGCAAAATGGTGTTGGCGCCCTCGCCAGTCAAACAATTGGCCTTAACTCACCAACTCCCGGTGCTCACGCCCGAACGTGTTTCTGACCCTGCCGCCTTAACTTCCATTCAAAATTGGGGGGCCGAAGTCGCGGTGGTGGTGGCCTTCGGCCAAATCCTTCCTCAGGCTTTCTTGGATTTGTATCCGCGGCAGGTCGTCAATGTTCACGCTAGTATTTTGCCGCGCTGGCGGGGGGCGGCTCCCATCCAGCGTTCGGTCATGGCGGGCGAGACGCAGACGGGAGTTTGTCTGCAAGTCATGGTTAAGAAATTGGATGCGGGCGATGTGATTGGGGTTCGTCACCTCAAGGTGACCGAAGCCATGACCGCAGTGGAAGTGCACGAGCAGATGAAGCCCTTGGCGGCGGACTTGCTCGCCGTGGATCTGATGGATTATCTGCGCGGCAACTTGGTGCCGGTTCCGCAGGATGAGTCCTTGGTTACATATGCTCATAAGATCAGCAAAGCTGAGAGTCTGATCGATTGGCGCCGCCCGGCAGTGGAAATTTTCAATCAAATGCGTGGAATGGCGCTAGGCCCCGGAGTCTACACCACGCTCAAAGGTAAGAAGCTCAAGATTCATGGGGCTCAGGTGGTACCTGGTCAAAGACAGAACCACCCTGGTGAGGTGATCAAGGTTGACGCCGACTCTTTTATCGTGGCATCTGGTGGGGAGGCACTGAGGGTCTTAAGCGTTCAGCCGGAATCGCGTGCGCAAATGACGGTTCAAGAATTTTTGCGCGGCTACCCCCTTCAGTCTGGGGAGAGGTTGGGTGAGTGAAAGTTTTCTGATCGCGCCGAGTATTCTGTCGGCGGATTTTTCAATCCTCAAAGAAGAAATCCAAAAAGTTGAAGCGGCGGGTGCTGATTGGATCCATGTCGACGTCATGGATGGCCACTTTGTACCAAATTTGACCATTGGCGCCCCGGTGGTGAAGTCGCTTCGGCCGGTGACGCGCCTGCCGTTGGACGTGCACTTGATGATCGAGCAGCCGGAGCGTTACATTGGTGATTTTATTAAGGCCGGAGCCGACTACTTGACCATTCACGTAGAAGCCACCAGTGATCCAGCCGCGGTTCTGCAAGCCATTCGGGCCCAAAAGTGCAAACCAGGAATTACTTTGAGGCCGGCGACTCCGGTTGAAAAGGTTGTGCCGTTTTTGCCGCTCGTGGATTTGGTGCTGGTTATGACCGTGAACCCCGGCTTTGGCGGACAGTCTTTTATGACCGATCAAGTTTCAAAGATTGACGAGCTGCGGGTTCACTTGAGGCAAATCAAGAGTTCAGCTTTGATTGAAGTGGACGGTGGCATCACCGCCGAAACCGCGCGCTCCTGCCGGGGCGCCGATGTTTTAGTGGCGGGATCTTTTATTTTTAAGAATGATTATTCCTCGGCGATTCGCCAGTTAAAGGGAGCAAAACCATGATGGAACTCTCAGGTTCTGAAGTCACACTCGACCAAGTGTGGCAGGTGGCCTACTGCTTGCCAGTCGTGAGTGTGGAGTTGAGTTCCTCGGCGGCGGAGAAAATGCGGACCTCGCGGCGCTATATCACTGATCGGATGGAGAGAGGAGAGGTCATTTACGGAGTTAACACCGGCTTTGGTGCTTTTAGTGACGTTCGCATCTCTCATGCGGACACCATTCAGCTACAGAAGAATTTGATTCGCTCCCACTGCACGGGCGTGGGTGAGCCATTTTCCAAGGCTGAGTCGCGGGCGATTATGTTTTTACGGGCCAACACCTTGGCCCGCGGTCATAGCGGTGTGCGAGTTGAGGTCGTCGAAAAAATTCTTGAGTTTCTAAATCACGACATCGTGCCGGTCATTCCCCAGCAGGGGAGCGTTGGGGCCAGCGGTGATCTCGCACCCTTGTCGCACTTGGCACTGGCTTTGATTGGCGAAGGGGAGGTTTGGGACGGGCGCAAACATGTTCCTGCGACCGATCTCTTAAACAAGAAAGGCGTGGCGGCGCTTGAGCTCCAGGCCAAAGAAGGTTTGTCGCTCATCAACGGCTGCCAAGTGATGACGGCAGTGGGATTATTGAATTGCTATGAGGCTCGTCGCCTGGCCTGGATGGTCGACTTGGGGGGAGCCATGTCGCTCGAAGCTTTGCAAGGGTCGCGCAAGGCTTTCGACCCCTTGATTGCCTCTGAGCGTCCTCATCCAGGTGAGGCCAAGACGGCCCGAAATTTGTTGAAGCTCCTGGGGCCGACTTCGGAGATTGGCGAAAGTCACGCGGGATGCAACCGGGTACAGGACGCTTATTCGCTCCGTTGTATGCCAGCGGTTCATGGCGCGGCCAAAGACACTCTGAACAACACCTGTCGCACCTTGGAGATCGAAGCCAATTCGAGCACCGATAACCCCTTGGTGTTTGCTGATGACAACAAAGTTCTAAGTTGTGGAAATTTTCACGGCGAACCGGTCGCGTTTGCTCTCGACTTCCTAGGGATTGCGATGAGTGCCATGTCGAGCATATCGGAATGTCGGATTGAAAAGCTGATTAATCCCGCAATGAGTGGACTCCCGGCTTTTCTCGCCCCACACGGGGGATTGAACAGCGGCATGATGATCGTGCAGGTCTCAGCGGCCTCCCTGGTAAGTGAGAATAAAATCTTGGCTCATCCAGCGTCGGTGGATTCGATTCCGACCTCGGCAGATAAAGAAGATCACGTGAGCATGGGAACCATTGCTGCACGCAAATTAGGCCAAATCGTTCGCAATGCGGAAAATATTGTAGCAATGGAATTAATGTGTGCGGCGCAAGGGCTGGATCTTTTGAGGCCGCTCAAGCCGGCCGCGGGGGTGCTGGCCGCCTACCAGACCATTCGGCAAGCCGTACCCTTTGCTGAGCAAGATCGAGTTTTCTATCGCGACATCGAAGCAATTAAATCACTGATTCGCTCGGAAGACATTTTAAGTCATGTTCATCGCAGCGTGGGAGAGTTGGAATGGTAGGTCGAACCGTCCGCGCCCCTCAGGGGACTCGGCTCAATTGTAAAGGGTGGCTGCAAGAGGCCGCCTACCGGATGATTCAGAACAATCTCGATCCACAAGTGGCGGAGCGCCCGGAGGAATTGATTGTCTATGGTGGCCGCGGCAAAGCGGCCCGCAATTGGGAATGCTTCGAGCGGATTTTGCAGGCGCTTAAGGAGCTTGGTGACGACGAAACTCTCCTGGTTCAATCAGGAAAGCCCATTGGTGTTTTAAAAACCCATGCGGATGCTCCCCGAGTGCTGCTGGCGAATTCCAATTTGGTTCCCAAGTGGGCCAATTGGGAAGTCTTTGACGAGCTCGATCGCAAGGGCTTGATGATGTATGGGCAGATGACTGCGGGCTCGTGGATTTACATTGGTACCCAAGGGATTGTTCAAGGAACTTACGAAACCTTTGTGGAAGCTGGTCGCCGCCACTTCGGCGGGAGCCTGCGCGGCAAGGTGATTCTGACGGCGGGCTTGGGCGGTATGGGTGGCGCGCAACCCTTAGCGGGCGTATTTGCGGGCGCCTGTGTACTGGCCGTCGAAGTTGACCCCACCCGAATTCAGAAACGCCTCGAAACCAAGTACGTCGATGAAGTGGCCGATAGTCTCGATGATGCACTTGAGCGAATCGCTCGCTATCGCCATAAAGGGGAAGCCAAGAGCGTGGCCTTACTGGGCAATATGGCAACGGTGATTCACGAGTTGCAAAAGCGCAATTTTTTACCCGATCTTTTGACCGATCAAACTTCAGCTCATGATCCACTCAATGGTTACATTCCGGAAGGGTATTCGGTGACAGAGGCGGCCCAGCTTCGCCAGCAAGATCCGCAGACGTACTTGCAGAAAGCCAAGGCGTCGATTGCCCGCCACGTGGAAGGGATGCTGGCGATGCAAAAGCAAGGCGCCATTACCTTTGATTACGGTAACAACATCCGGGCGGTGGCCAAAGAGCAAGGTGTGAGTCGGGCGTTTGATATCCCTGGATTTGTTCCGGAGTACATTCGTCCGCTCTTTTGCAAGGGCAGCGGCCCCTTTCGCTGGGTTGCTCTGAGTGGTGACCCCAACGACATTCGCGTGACGGATCAAGCGATGCGTGAATTGTTTCCGCACAAGCCTCATCTGTTAAAGTGGTTGGATATGGCCCAAGAGCGAATTGCCTTTCAAGGGTTACCGGCCCGCATTTGTTGGCTCGAATATGGTGAGCGGGCGCGGGCTGGTTTAAAGTTTAACGAGTTGGTCGCAACTGGCAAAGTCAAGGCGCCGATTGTGATTGGTCGTGATCATTTGGATTGTGGTTCGGTCGCTAGTCCCAATCGCGAGACTGAGGCGATGAAGGACGGTTCAGATGCCATCGCCGACTGGCCGATCTTAAACGCCTTGGTGAATACGGCCTGCGGTGCCACCTGGGTGAGCTTTCATCATGGGGGGGGCGTAGGCATGGGCTACAGTCTTCATGCCGGCCAAGTTATTGTGGCTGACGGTACCCAGGCTGCTGCCGCTCGTCTGCAACGCGTGCTGACCGCTGATCCGGCGATGGGAGTTTTCCGTCACATCGATGCCGGCTATTCAGAGTCGGTTGAGATTGCCAAAGAGCGGGGAGTTCACTCTCTTTGGATTTAAAATTGCGTGGGTGGTTATCCCTGGTGGTGATTTTACTCTGGAGTCGCTCGACTCTGGCGGTTGAGCGAACTTGGGAGGCGCAGGAATCACTCTATGAGATTGGCCTCGCTGGGGCCTCATTTTTTCTCTACGATTATCCAGCCGCCGAGCAAGGGCGATTGCGTGCCCTCATTGTTCCCTATGCCTATTATCGCGGCAAAGTGTTGCGGGCCGACGATGAGGGTGGAATTCGTGGGCGCCTGTTGGAACGCGAGCGCATCGAATTTGATTTTAGCGCGGCGGCGGCATTTCCGGCCGACAGTCGAGATAATCACGCGCGGCGGGGCATGCCCGATCTCGACTGGATCGGCGAAGTGGGTCCGCGCATGCGCGTTCACATCATCGAAGAAGAAAATCTTCGTTTCGAGTTCAATCTGCCAGTGCGCTACGTGTTTTCGACCGACCTCACGCGGGTGGATGATCGGGGATATTTGTTTCAACCCGAGTTGAGTTTAAAGATCGACAATGTGTGGGGTGAGGGTTGGGATTTTTCGCTCTCAACCTCAGCTCAGTTTGCGAGTGATCAATTGATGGATTACTTTTACGAAGTGAGCAATCAATACGCGACGATTGACCGTCCCGCCTTCCAATCCCGGGGCGGTTTACTTGGAAACAACTTGGTCCTAGGTGTTTCCCGTGAGGTGAGGCCGCGAATGCGGGCGTTCTGCGGTGCCAAGTTCGATTACTATGGTTTGTCAGTTAATCGGCGCAGTCCGCTATTTAAAGATCCTTGGAATGCGGGTTTTGCCTTTGGCTTTAGCTATCAACTCTACGAGTCGGGTGCGCGGGCCGGAACGCACTTTTGAATGACGGAATCAATCGCGAGAGTTTTTGGTAGATCTGCTGTCGAGCCTTGTCTATAATGAGCCGATGATGAGTAAAAAACAAGAGCAAGTGGTTTTGATCACGGGTGCATCTTCGGGAATTGGCGCCGCCCTAGCGCAAGAGTATGCTCGTCACGGACATCGGGTGGCCTTGTGCGCACGTCGGCAGGCGAGACTGCAAGAAGTGGTCGAAAGGTGCCGCAAACACAACCCGCAAGCCCAGGTGCAGGCGATTGTGGCGGATGTCACTCACCTTCAAGACATGGAGCGTGCCGTGGCTGAAGTCGTCACTCGCTTTGGGCGTTTGGACACCGTGATTGCTAATGCGGGATTTGGCGTCGCCGGAAAATTTGAACGTCTGAAACGTGAAGACTACGAGCGCCAGTTCAACACCAACATTTATGGAGTGATGAATTCATTGTGGGCGGCCCTTCCTGAATTAAAGAAGAACCAAGGACGCATCGGTCTCGTCGCCAGTGTTCTTGGCTATGTGGCATTGCCCGCGTCCTCGGCCTATTGCATGAGTAAGAGCGCCGTCCTGGCCTTGGGAGAGTGCCTGCGCCCCGAATTGGCGGGCACCGGCGTGACCGTGACCAACATCTGCCCGGGGTTTGTTGAGAGTGAAATTCACGAGGTGAATAATCGGGGTGAGCATCAACCCGGTCGGTCCAAACGCCCAGCCCCTCGACGCCTGGTCATGCCGGCCGATCAAGCCGCGCGGCAAATCTATCGAGCCATGCAACGGCGATCTTGGGAAGCGGGTATCACGTGGCATGGGCGAGGCGCGGTGTTTGTGCAAAAACATTTTGGTTCGCTGGTGGCTTGGGGGCTCAATCGGTTTTCGAGCCATCGACTTTTACAAAAAGACGTTAAGAACTAAAAACTTCGGAGCACTCATTTGGCCCGCACCACCTTAATTCGCAATCTCGATGAAGTCTTAACTCTGGCGGGAGTGGCCGCAAAAGATGGTCGTCATCCGGTCGAAGCGGACTTGGGAGGTTTGCCTAAAGCGGCCGTTTTGATGGACGACGACGGCATCAAGTGGGTTGGCAGCGAGGCCAGCCTCAGCGAGGCGACTCTGCGCCCGCTGATCGGCGCCGCTGAAGTGGTGGAAGTGGACGCTCGTGGTTGCACGGCCTTACCGGCGTTTGTTGAGTCGCACACGCATTTGATCTTCGCAGGTCATCGAGCTGAGGAGTTCGAGATGCGCATGCGCGGGGCAACTTATCAGCAGATTGCTGAGGCCGGGGGTGGTATTCGCTCGACCGTCAAACAAACGCGGGCCGCCTCGGAACAAGAGCTGCTGGCCCTCGCTCAACCGCGTGTGCAAAAGTTTGTCGAACAAGGCGTAGGGACTCTTGAAGTGAAGAGCGGTTACGGTTTGGATTTGGTCACCGAACAAAAAATTCTCAAGGTTGCTCAGCGGCTCAAAGGTCCTCGCGTGATCAAAACATTTTTAGGTCCTCACGCCGTCGCTCCGGAATTTTCGTCAACGGATGCCTACCATCGCGAAGTCGTCGACAAGATGCTCCCGCAAATTGCGCAGGCAAAATTGGCCGATCGAATTGATATTTTTATTGAGTGGGGCTATTTTTCTTTGGCTCAGGCGGATGAATATTATCGAGCAGGACATGCCTTCAAGCTGGGTTTGTCGGGTCATGTGGAACAAATGACCCGCACCGGAGGGGCGGTACTGGCGGCCCAATTGGATGCCCAGTCGGTGGATCATTTGGTCCAAGTTTCAAGCGATGATATTCGAGCGCTGGGGACCTCCGATACCACCTGCGTGTTGTTGCCGCTCGCGGATCTTTATTTGCGAATGGACTACCCCCCGGCTCGAGCCTTGATTGATGCGGGTGCCAGGGTGGCGGTGGCCACCGATTTTAATCCTGGGAGTGCACCCAGCCAGGATTTGTCGCTGGTGGGAGTGCTCGCGCGGCTCGAAATGGGAATGACCTTGCCGGAGGTGATTGCCGCTTACACTTTCAATGGGGCTGCGGCCTTGGGGTTGCACGGTCAGACCGGGTCGCTTGAGGCGGGAAAGTTTGCCGATGTAACTCTCATCGAAGGAAGTTGGCGCGATCTCTTCTATCAAGTGGGCCACCACCCCGTGGGCCGGCTGTGGGTGAATGGTGTGGAAGTGGGTCTGGGTCTTTCGTAATTTCTTAAAAAATCTTAAAAAGCCTTTGATTTTCTCTTCTTTCCCTGAATAGTCTTAGGGCAGGAACAAAATAACATCAGGTGGCAGCAGCATGAATTCATCCGTCTCCTGTTTGACGCAGTCGAACTTTTACTCCCCTGCGTTTAACGCAGCAATTTTTGACGGGCCCATTCGGATTTATTTCGCTCAGTACCAGGAATCAGCAGCCCTCAAAATTTACTTTCAACTTCAAGAAGAGCTAAAGCAACTCTACCAGCAAGGTAAGAGTTTGTACCGGCAAGTGGGCCAGCACATTTTTATTATGCTTTACCCTTCGGCGGAAACGTATGACCTATCTTTTCCGCACCAAGAGGACATTGTTTGTCATTGTCGCTTGGGCGATGACCACGTTTTGGGAATTCGCGGTATGCCCTCCGAAGATGAATCGGAGCAAATCATTGGGCAAGTGGCGGGCATTATTGAGGAGTGGCGAGTAAGGATTCCGGTTTCACCAGAAATGACTTTATAGAATTGAGCACGCGCTCGTTGTGCCAATTCACGCCGCCAAACCAGCGGGCATAGACTTGTCCGTCACCCGTAAGTAAAAAGTGCGAGGGGAGTTGGGCGACCCCCCAGCTTTTCGCCAGGCGGCCATCTTGATCAAAAACAAAGGGAATATCCGGAGTCGTTTCCTGGGCCATGGTTTTTGCTTTTTCGAGGTCCTCAGGCGCATCCATGTTGATCAAGACAACTCGCAGGCCTTCCTCTGACAAAAGATTGGCCAGGCGATTAATCTCTGGCAGCTCGGCGAGACAGGGATTGCACCAAGCCGCCCAAAACGAAAGCAAAACAGGAGTTTTTGGCTCGAGCGCAGGATTAAGCTTGGGTAACCATTCAAGATTGAGACGATAATTCCGATCAGTAACTAAGGCGTGCCGCGGAATTTGGCTATGAAAATGCGGATCGCTGTAAGGTGATTCAGGTTGGCGCATCCGACCAAGGACCAGGCCGAGCAGCCCTCCCACCAAGAGGCTGCCGACAACAAGCAGATGCAGAGGTTTGACGAGTGAGCCAAGATTTTTCACGACTGCAAATTAAGCCAAAGTTACGGTTAGGTCAAAACAATCGCGGCCAGATTCTGGTGGAGTATGTGTTATTGATGGTGGTCGCAATTAGTGTGGCTCTGCTCATCACCTCGGTCATGGTCAGCCGCAGTGCCGATCGGCCCGGCTTCTTGATCGCCAAGTGGTACGCCATCATCCGCGAAATCGGCAACGATCCAGCCGATGATCTAGCTCCCGAAGCGGGGCCTTAGTTCCCCTGGAAATAAATCAAAAATTCCGCAAAAGCTGCGTCCCAAGATTTTTGAGCCCAGTGCGCACTCTCTTTCTGGAAAAAACAAAAACCAACGTCAGCAGTGCACCAATATCGGCCAATAGGACCCACCATGAGGGCTCAGCATAGGAGAGAAAGATCAATAATCCAGCCACGTATCCAACGGCAAGGGCGAGGACAATTAAGCACGCCGCCAGAAGTGCGTAACTTCCCACCATTGTGATCAACATCAATGCTCGTTCGAGGTGCCTTTTCAACACCAGTTTATTTTATCAGCCCCAGTAAAATTAATCAAATTTAGTTCGAGGGCAAACTGCATCCAAATTATTCTCTGCGGCTGGGTGAGTGACCAAGCCAGCGGTCACCAGAACTTCCCGGGCTTTTTTTGTATCAAAATTTAAGACCCAAAATTTCGGTGCGCATTCACTGTAGCGATGTCAATTTGCCGAACCTCAACTGGGCCCTAGATTTAAGACATTACTAAAACAACATGATGGTTTTGGAAACTGGCTGAAAAAGGGTGGTCGTCGAGTCCTAATTAGCAGAGCGCCACGCCTTGTTTTGAGGGGGAGAGATCCTGTCATTTGAAATTGACTTCACTTGAAGTCGACAACCATGATTGAATGTCAGACGAGGAGGCGCCAAATCATCGGCTGGATCGTTGCCAGTTGTTCAAGCCCGAGAGCTTCTCGAAAAGCCTTACCAATTGTGTCGCTCAAGGGTGAACACCTTGCAATGTAATGCGCCTTGTTTGGTGAAGGGTCATCCACCAGCCGCAGCTACAATCAGCTAACTCCCCAGGCGATCCCCGCAATGCAACGAGAGTGCAAAGTCCAGAGAAGCCTCTTGCGTTTCTACCTCTATCCGGTTTCACACCTAGGAGAGAAATCAAACCCCTCGACCCGATTGAGCGCCCGCCAGCGATTTTTGTCAAAGTAGCGGCGAATGATCACGAACGTCCTGCGTCCCGACGCCATGATTTTAGTGAAGGGGCGAGCGTCCCAAAATTTTTCTGTGGTTGCCAGCGGATTTCCTCTTTGGCATCCCAAGATCCGTCTGGGAATCAGGCCGGAGATCGTCCTAAGAAAGCGCGCAAGTTGCCGCCGATGCCGACACTTCACCA
>JADZEO010000032.1 GCA_020850475.1 Bdellovibrionales bacterium
CAAGTCAAACACCATCGCAAGCGCCAACTCAGGCGCGAGTGCGGGTGATTCGTCAGGTGTTTAGTGAGGCTCAGGATCGCTGTCAAAACTGCGGCTCAACTTATGCATTGGAAATTGACCACATCCATCCGCGAGCCAAGGGCGGAGGATCTGAGCGCGAGAATTTGCGGGTGTTGTGTCGGAACTGCAATCAAAGATCGGCGGTGAAAATGTTTGGCCCGCGAGTGACCGAGCGGGCGAGGTAGGCCCGCGAACTGATGAGAGTGGCCCGCCGGCGAGTGAGCTATGCGTACGAGCGGGTGAGGGTGGCGTACGAGCGGGTGAGCTAGGCGCACGAGCGGGTGAGCTAGGCGCACGAGCGGGTGAGCTAGGCGCACGAGCGGGTGAGCTAGGCGCACGAGCGGGTGAGGGTGACCCGCCGACGGGCGAGGGCGGCGCGCGAACGGTTGAGATGAGTCGGGATGTGGGGTAAACCGCCTGGCGGGCAGCTTAAAAGGGATCCGTGCAGCCATAGGAAGTCTTGGAGTAATAAACTTCCTCACCCAGCTCAGTGCAATGTTTGAAGTAAAACTGCAACGGGCGCCAATCCTTGTGGCCGGGCATGGGGCGGCGGACGTGCATTGCATCGACCAGAAAAGCTGCGCCATGGGCCTGGTTATTCTGGTCTAGGTCTTCGGTGCCGATCGTGTCAGAGGACGTAGCGCAACCCGAGACTAAAACTAACCCGGCAATCAGCAGAAGTGCACTTCGCACAGTGTTCATCTTTCTATTGTAATTCGATCCCGGACAAGGGGGAACCAGTCACCGACCAAAGTCAGGGGAATTCGGATGTATTGGGAGGTTCTTGACTGCAACCGCACCGCGCTTTTGCCGATAAGTGATCACGCTTGTTGGAGGAATCGAAATATGTCAGACATCGATGCCGTCAGTTGGGGAATTAAGCCGTTTGATCAGTTGAGTGGCGGAGTTCCGGCCCATCTCTTTAACGTGGTCGAGACCCCGGACTTTCACTCGGGCAGTGTGATCCTAGGACAATTTATTCACGAAGGCCTCCGTCAAGGCGAGCGCTGTGCGATTATTACCTTTGAATCAGCGACATCATTTTTGGAAAATTTCGCCAATTGGGACCTGCGCTTTCATGAGTACCTGGTCAACGAGCAACTTTACTTCCTCAACTACCAGCCGAATGTTGGATATGAAGCCGGCCTAACTCACGACTACGATTCGCTGCTCAACGAAGTGTCAGCCATGTGTAGCCATCAGATGCCTCACCGGCTCGCCTTGCACCAGGTCGACACCTTGGTGAATCTCAACAACGCTTTCTTGATGAACACCTCGGCGCAGAAGTTGTCGGCCGCAGCGGTGAGTATGGCGGGCAAGGGTCAGGGGCCAACGATTCTTGGACAATTTGTTAAATTTGACGATGCCACCCACCAGAGTCTGTCGGTGGCATTTCAAAAGACGGTCCATGGTTACTACGCCCTTCAGCAGCCCGATCCCTTGCGTTCGTCACGTTACACTTATCAAGCTAAGAAAACCCCGTGGTTTAATTTTGTCCGTCAACCAACAGAACTCGAGTTTGTCGAGGGAGAGGGCTTTCAGCTTGCGTCCGCTCATCGAAGCCAAGTGGCTTAAGCGAGGACTTGCAATTTCGGCAACCCTGGTGCTGCTGGCCTTTGCGCTGGCGGGCTGGCGGCCAACTGAGTCGTCGGCTCTCTTGATCCGCCAGCTCATTCTCGCCTATCTGGGCCTCGTCGTGTTGCGGGCGATCTTCTTTTTTTGCGGAACTTTCTTGCAACGCTTGCAGACTTTGAGGTTAAACCAAATTCCTGCGCATCAGTTTCGACGCCCGCTCATCAGTATCATCATGCCTTGTTACAACGAATCCCGAGTCATCCGGCATTCTTTGGAAAGTTTGATTGCGCTGAATTACCCCAACTTGGAAATCATCGTCGTAAATGATGGAAGCCTCGACGACACACTCAATCAGGCGCAATTCAAGTCTGAGCTGTCGGTTCGAACGCCCGTGCTGGTGCTTTCGCAGCCCAACAGCGGCAAAGCCCAGGCGCTCAATCAAGGGTTGCTGCATGCCCGCGGCGAATTGATCTTGTGCGTGGACGCGGACTCAAGACTGAATTCCGAGGCCCTGACCGTGGCGGTACGTCACTTTGATAATCCGTCGGTGGGGGCGGTGGCAGGATTTGTCGAGATCTCCAATCAGAACAACGTGCTGCTCCTCATGCAGCAGCTGGAGTATCTCGTTGGCCTCAACTTTAACCGCCGGGCAATGTCGTTCTTAGGAATTGTGCCGATTGTGCCTGGTCCGGCCGGGATTTTTCGACGCAAGGCCCTCCTCGCGGTGGGCGGATTTGTTTCTCACCGTGAAATTTACGCCGAAGATGCGGAATTGTCCTTGAGGCTACTCACGGCCGGTTGGAAAATCAAAACCGAAGAAGAAATGATTGCAGTGACCGAAGCTCCTGACACCCATCAGGCTTTGTTACGCCAGCGCTACCGCTGGAATCGCGGTACCTATCAGGCCTTGCTCATGAACTTTAATTCGCTCATCGCCTCTGGTTGGCGGGGGCGGTGGGTGGCGCTCCACTTGTGGCTCGAGTCGGTCGTCACTCCAATCTTGAACTTTGGTTTGATACTTTATTTTCTTACTTATTTTTTTGCCACCGGCAAAGTCGAAATGTTCACGGCCTGGTATTTTTACCTTTTAGCCGTCGATTTTCTGACGACGACGATTGCCGTTCACCGCCACGGGCACTTTGGCCGCTGGTGGGCGCTGACGATGTTTAATAAAGTGTACTACTTTTATATGTTGCTCACTTGGCGTTTACTTTCACTCTATGAAGAGTGGCTGAGCATCGGGATGAGCTGGGACAAACTCGATCGCGAAGGATCATCACTTGAGGAGGCGGTATGAATCTGTCGTTTGACTGGGAACATCTGACCACGCTTTTTTTTGCCCTGACTTTTGTTTTTGTCATTCTTATGACAGTGGGATTTTTTGTTAACTACAAGCGGGATCAACACCAACGCCGACAAAAGACCGCCACCAATCCCATTCATGGGCGCTTTTTTAAGCGCTATATTCCTAGCGAACTCAAACAAAAGTACAGCGCTCACTGGGAGGCCTAGAGTGAGGCGGTCGGGCGTGCGGGCACTGTTTTGCATTTTGCTCCTTGGTGTGCCGACGTGTCTGGTGGCCAGACCGCAAGTCCAAGTGGAGGCCGCCACCGGTGAGCTGTCCAATCAAGTGAATGTCAGTGAGCTCGAAGTTTTTTACGAGGCCGATCGTCTCAACCCCGGTTGGCCCTATGCCAGTGATGGAGACCAGTCTCCGGGGACGGGCAGTTGGTCGGTCGATGGTTGGCGACAACAAATTGAGAGTACGACCTACCAAGTGGCGCTCAGTGAAGTCGCGGCTGGTTATCGATATCTGAGTGCTCCGCAATTGTGGTTCGAAGCCCATGCCGGCCTTCATGTGATCGAAGGAGAAAGCGGAGTCAAGAATTCCACCCACGGAGTTGGTTCGCTCAAGCTTCATTGGCTCAATGACCGTTGGGGTCAGTGGCAACTGCAGGTGGGTCGCGAGTTCAACGCCAAACGGATTTTGCTTCTAGCCGGCGATCCGACCGATGTCGCGGCCCAAACCGGTGAAGCCCAATGGCGTTGGCAGCCGCAGGAGCGTTGGCGGATCAGCGCCAAATTTCGTGAAGCCGATCTTCAGGATGAAAATGTGCGGCGCTCAGGAGAGATGCAGGTATTGTGGGGTGTGATGCTTAATCCACATTGGATCTGGTTGGGAATTGGGGCGGAAGATTTGCAGAACTCCCGCACCAGTGCCAATTACTGGAGTCCCGATCGCTTTCAGGCCTATGGCTTGAGGCTGGATATGAGCTTGCGGCTTAACGACGATTGGAACTGGTTGGTGGGCGGGAGTCTGAACCAATTGCGTGAGTCACACCAGCCTTGGGGCCAAGGCCACTACCTCAAGACGGGCCTCCAGCTCGGGACCCATGAAGAGGCGCTCATGCGGATTTACTACGAGACCAGCCACTCTCGGCAAAAGATCTCGAACTGGGAGAGCGAATTGGTGGGTTTTAATGTGCAGTGGCCATTCTAGGTTGCTGATCGGCGAGGTAGGCATTTCGGAGCTCCTCAAATCGTCTGACCTTTAGTTCTGGCTCATAGGAAAAACGACTTAGGTCCGCATTAATAATACCCAACTCTTTATAGGTCAGGTCAAAAATCTCGCGTTTACGGGCTTTCGAAAGGTCCAGATGGGACAAGCCAAACAAGAGGTCATCGTTTTGCCGAAACCACCTTTGCAGCAGACTCAGTTCTTCACATATCCGTTGAGTTCGATTCGAGCGTTGCTCGACTTTTTGCTCCCAAGTAAGTCCCCCGATTTCGTCGTAGTCCGAAGTGTAGCGATCACTTCGATCCCGCCTAATGCGAATTTTAAATTTCTCTGGGTCAGACTGGTAGGCAATGTTAGGCATCAGTTTAAAATGATTAACCTGGTATGCATCGCAAATCTCACGGGCATCTCGGACAAAATCGATCATCATTTGGAAATCTTCTTCAGTTTCATGAGGAAAGGAATGAATCAAGTTGATCGCGTTCCAAATGCCTGCATCATGAGCATTGGTCAGAGCCGTGAGCATTTTGTCGACATCTTGGCGCTTACTTATAGACGCCTGCACCTGAGGGCCGATCGCATCCGCCCCATACCAAAGCTTGATACATCCGGCTTCGCCAAGGGCAGCAAACATTTCGCGGCTGGTGATCCGGAGGTTACAAGAGTCAGAAAATCGTATTTTTAGACCCCGCCGGATAATTTCATTGGCAAAATCAATTGCAAATCGCAGGTTCATATTGATGTTGGTATTGAAGAATCGAAAATCGCTGGCCCCGCGCTCTACCATTCGCTCAAGATGATCAACGGTTTGGACGGGACTCAAGGTGTCGTAATCCTTTCCAGCCGTCATGCAAAACGCACAGGTAAAGCGACATCCAGTACTAAAGGTGTACGGAACAACGAAGAACAAAGGAATTTTTTGAACTTCCGGATAACGTGCAATTACCTCGGGGCGGAAAAAGTCTCGCGCGAGATCAACTTTAACCTCATTGGCATTGATCACTTCGACTTTAGGTGTGTGAGTTGAAAGATTATTGCCAGGGAAGCGACGATAATGACGATCTAGGGGGACATTTAAAGATGCAGTTTTGAGAACTTCTGGAAATTCTCGGTGTCCAGGACCGTCCACCACCATTAGGTGCGGTAGGCGACAAGCGTGTAAATATTCCTCTACTAGCTCCTTGGAGAGGTTTTTCAAAGTGAAGGTGCCACCCAGTGCGGTCGGTAGCTTCCAATGAGACGCCAAAAAAAGGGCAAAGGAAAAGCAAGCTCTCGTGTAGTCGTCGCCTGGAATACTGCGAACGACAGATAGGCAAATTGCATCGTAGTTTGCCAACTCAATTCCTGTGAGCAAATCGCGACACCACTTTTCCAGTGAGGAGCTACTCAGAGTTCCATCGATGAGGGACTTGAGTCCGTCGATGGTCGTCAAGGCATAGGCGTCCTGGGGGCTCCATTCCTCATCTGTTTTACCTAAGTTGTTGAATCGCGCGTTGAGGTCGAAATGATCGACTTCGAGTCCAACTGCCTCAAGACCTCCGCAGACGGCGATAGCTCCTTCGTTGAGGTCATGAACGACCCCCCTCTTAAACAGGGCTAAGTGGGGACAGGTCAAAAATAGAATTCTTCGAGTTGCTGTGGCCAAGAGAAATGCCCCTATTTATCGAATTATTTATGATGCCATTCGACTTCCCTGGGTCAAGGGAATCGCTGCCTTTCCACCACAGGGATGTGTGGTAAAAGTCACAAATAATGCAGAATGTTATTGACTTGGACTAAAGGTGAGTTAAAAACGCCACTGATTTCAAATAATTAGAACGATATGCAAAAGGTCCGGATGGCATCCAGATTGTAATAGAAGCTCATTGATATGTTTTTACAGCGCACGATTCGAAAAAAAATCGAAGTTAATGGGATCGGCCTCCACACAGGAAAGCCCGCCTCCTTAAAGTTTTGTCCGGCACCGGAAGGGACTGGTATTTACTTTGTGCGCAACGATCTTCCGGGGTGTCCTGCCATTTCGACCCGTGCCGAATTTGTCCAGGCCACGACGATGGCAACGACCTTGGGGGGCTCGGAGTTTTCGGTTTCCACCGTGGAACATTGCCTGTCGGCCTTGGCAGCCTTTCGCATCGATAACCTATTTATTGAGCTGAGTGGTCCCGAAATTCCCATTGGTGACGGCAGTGCCAAAGTCTTTTTGGACGCAATCCTTGAAGCCGGAGTGGTCGAGCAGGGCGAGCCGCGAAAGTATGCTTACATCAGTCAGCCCATTTACTACGGGACCGAAGACAAACACGCTTACGTTGTTCCCTATAATGGCTTGCGGGTAACCTGCACGATTGAGTTTCCTCACCCCAAAATTGGCCGCCAAACCATTGACCTGGATATCAATGAGCACTCCTTTGCCCGGGACGTGGCGCGGGCTCGCACCTTTGGATTTATGCGTGATGTGGAAGAGCTGCGGGCCCGAGGACTGGCGCTGGGCGCGAGCCTGGAGAACGCCATTGCCCTCGATCATGTCGATATTCTCAATCCCGAGGGTTTACGCTTCCCCGATGAGTTTGTTCGCCATAAGGTCCTAGATGCCTTGGGCGATTTGGTGACCTTGGGGATGCCGCTGATGGGGCATTTGGTGTTGTTTCGGGCCGGCCACGATGTCATGAATCGCCTCGTTCGCACCATCTTAGATTCTCCTGACTCCTACCGTCATATCGAGCTGGGTGCCGACCTCCCCGGAGATGCCTTCGTGGGTCGTCATCTCTGGGCTTTCTCCTAAATCCTTACGGCAGGCCAGTTCTATTTTCAGGGTGGTCGAAACCATTGACCAGTGGCAGCGCTTCCTCTAAAAATGGCCCGTTCAAATTGCAATCATGATCCATGTTAAAGGAGAAAATCCATGATCGTCGGGGTGCCGAAGGAAATTAAAATCAGTGAAAATCGGGTGGGAATGACGGACGCCGGTGTTCGCCAGTTGGTGCAAGAAGGGCACACGGTACTGGTTGAAAACAATGCGGGTGTCGGAAGCCACATTACCAATGCTGAGTACGAAAAGGTCGGAGCCAAAATCGTCGGTTCCATTAAAGATGTCTACGCTCAAGCAGACATGATCGTGAAGGTCAAAGAACCGCTCCCGGATGAATATGACCTTTTGCGCGAAGATCAAATTCTCTACACCTACCTTCACTTGGCGGCTGAGCCCAAACTGACCAAAGTGCTCTGTGAGCGCAAAGTCAAAGCGGTGGCCTATGAAACCATCCAAGACAAAGACGGGAATTTGCCTCTCTTGACTCCCATGAGCGAAGTGGCCGGACGTTTGGCGACTCAAATCGGCGCTTTTTATCTCCAGAAAGACCATGGCGGTAAAGGCATTCTCCTCGGTGGAGTCACTGGAACCTATGCGGGCAAAGTGACCATCATCGGTGGCGGCGTGGTTGGAACCAATTCGGCAAAAATGGCCGTGGGCCTCGGGGGTGAAGTGACCATTCTCGATGTGAACGCCAAACGGCTGGAGTATCTGGATGATATCTTCCAAGGCCGCGTGCGCACCCTTTATTCGAACTCCCAAAACATCGAGCGCGAAGTTCATCGTTGCGACCTGTTGATTGGCGGCGTTCTCGTGGCGGGCAGCAAAGCACCAAAACTGGTGACCAAAGAAATGATCGCCACGATGTCTAAAGGCAGTGTGGTGGTGGATGTTGCCGTTGACCAGGGTGGATGTATTGAGACTTGCAAAGTGACCTCACACACCAACCCCACTTATGAAGTGAACGGTGTGATCCACTACTGCGTACCGAACATGCCAGGTGTGGTCGCTCGGACTTCAACCTATGCGCTGACGAACGCGACCTTCCGTTACGCTTCGATGTTGGCTCGCATGGGTGTCGAAGAAGCCATCGCCAAAGATCCGGCCCTGTATAAAGGCCTTAACGTCTATGGTGGTTATGTTGCTTACGAGCCCGTCGCGCGCGATCTCGGTATGCAGTATCGCCCCTATCAACTGTAATTTCATTAGTTGTGCGCTGACTTGAAGTTATCGAGGTCGGCGCCGATACTAAAGCAACCACTTAAGAGTTCCCCAGTCTTCCGTACGCAAGAGGGGAACTCTTTGTTTTTTGAGGCGCTCCACCACTTGGCGATGCGGGTGACCGTAACGACGACGGCGGGCACTCACCCAGGCTTGGCGGAGCTGAGGCAAATTCTTGAGAAGCTCTGCCGAAGTGCTGGACTTGCTCCCATGATGGCCGAGAACCAGCAAGCGAAGGGGCCGACCCTGAGGCGAAAACAAAAATGGGGCCCAACGCCGCTCTTGGGTGGTCGGTGAGTCGCCGGGAATGAGAGCCCCGTCACTGAGGGTCAGCACTCGGCTTGAGGCGTTGGCGTCACGCCGCGGATGCCGGCCCGGAGGAAAGTGGATTTCCCGCCACGGGGTCTTGAGTGACCAACAAACAGGCAGACGCGCAATCATTGAAACTTTGCTGAGCGAGAGCGGTTTTTCACCGGGCGGCGGATGGCTCAAGCAAAGTGAGCTGAATCGTCGCTGGGCTTCGGCGGTAAACGACAAGTGATCCCAGTCCCAATGGGAATAGCTCACCGTATTTTGCTTTCCTTGGCACTCCAACAGGAGTTGAGCCCAGGGCGCTCGTTCGCCCCCCATGTCCAGGTGAAAGCAAGTCGTCATGGTGGAGTAGGTGACCCATTGGCCCTGGCCGACATTCCATAATATCAGTCGCTGAAGTTGGTCGATGGCAACTGGTCGGGGCCATAAGACCAAAAGGAAGCTTACGAGAAGAATTCTTAAAGTGCCGATCGTTGACCTCGTACTTCATAAAGGTAGACAACAAAATGGAGTAACCCCAGGTAAACCCAAATGGCCAGCCGGGGTAATCGGGGCCAGTCGGTAAGGGGAGGAGGCACCAGTGGGGTGAGGTGCTCGACCAAACCCACCAGCGCGTGGGTCAGCTGAGTGGTCATCTTAGCACTCGCCGGAATCAACCAAGTGAACCACGCCAAAACCAGCAGAGGGACTAAGAGCAAAGTGGAAGTCCAACTGGAGATGACTAAGCTGAGGGGATGGGCCACACCAAGTGGCCAAAGCAGAGGCATCAAGCCAAAGTATAAAAGCAGGGCTTGGCGAAAGGCGGTGAGAGGTAAACAAATGAGTAGCGAAGCCACCCAACTGAGTTGGAGTGACAGACTTGACCCCCATTGAGGGAACAGGGCAAGCAGAGCTCCGCCACTTAACAAAACCTGGAGCGACGGCGGCCAGTGGCTCGCCAGCCGTCGGCCCACTTGCCCGAGCCAGCGCTGACCGAGGGCGCGAGTGACCGGTGGGGCAAACTGGCAAGCAGCCGCAAAAATCAGCATTACCAGAGGAGCCACCCATCGAGTGTAAGGCCAGCGACCGAGGCACTTGATTATTCCTCGCTCAATGATGAGCAAATGCATTCCCGATACGACTAACAGGTGAACCAGGCCCAGGTGGCGGAAAATCTGAAACTCTGGTGAATTCTTAGGCAGAGCTGCGCCACAACAGAGGGCACTGAAGAGGTCATGATAGGGCCCAGGTGCGACTCTTTTCACACAGAATTGGGCTGCCGGCTGACTCCACTCTGCTAGATTATTAAGCAAGTCAAAGTGTAGACCTAGGGGTAAGAAGAGGAGAATGAGGGGTATTAGAACCATTTCTAGTGGATCAGTGCGAGGTCGATACCAGGAATAGGGTTTTACTCCTTTGACAGAGGATTTAAGTGATCCGAAACCCGCCTGTCAGATCAGCTGTAAGACTGAAATGAAATCTGTCATTGCCAGGTCTCAATTTTAGTAATTTCAAATACTTAACCTTGATCAAAGGTTAAGCAATCTGCTGAAAACCAGACCTGATCACAAGTCTAAGGTCGTGGACCGCGGGAATTCCACAAACTCTGTGGATAAGTCAGAATCCAGTTATATTTCTATTAAGACAACCCGCTTGTCGGCGACAGAAAGCGCAGAGAGAGTGGATCAACGTCGGGTTAAGTTCTTTGCAAATTGTGTCAAATCCGCTACGCTAAAAGGGTTTAGATGATGGGGGAATGAGCAAATGCAGATGAGTCTATCCATATTATTATCCGTCGGGGTTATTCTGTTTGGAGTTCCATCTGCTTTTGGCGCTAAGCCCCAGCCGCCCAAAGATGACGTTCTAAAAAATGAACTGGTTAAGCAGCGCCAAATGCTCGAGGAATTGCGCAACGAAAATCTGGTTCTTAAGGAGCTGGCCAAAGACCAAAAGGCGCGGAGTGAAAACAAGGCGCAAAAGACTCAGATGATGGATAATCAAGCGCTCTTTAATCATAAGAAGGGCCGCTACATCAAAGACTACGCCAAACTTTCAGAAAAAGATCTTTACGCCAAAGTTGTAGGTTCGTACCGCAGTCGTGATCGGGCTTCACTTGAGGCGGCCCTTGAATTAATGAGCAAGCGCTATCCGGCGAGTGTCCATATGGATAACGCACTTTATTTGAGCGCGATGTCGCTGGTGCAATCGAAGTCCTTCACTCCCGCGATCGGCATCTTAGAAGAAGTTATTCAGAAGTACCCCAAAGGCAACAAACGCGTTTCGGCGCTCTTTGCTAAAGGGGTTGTCTACAAACGCTTGAATTTGCTTCCGCAAAGTCGCCGAGTTTTATCTCAGGTGATCAAAGAGTATCCGGGCAGTCCAGAATCGCAGCGAGCGACGCTGGAGTTGAGATTATTGAGTAAGAACAGCAAGTGATCTGACAGCAATTTTAGAACAAGGAAGTTCTAAATGAAACTCTTACGCCTTTCTCTGGCTCTCGTTTTATTGGCCGCAACTCCGACCACCACGCCCTTTCGTCCCTCTCAAGCTTGGGCACAAGACGACGAATTTGAGGTGCCGCCTCCCACCGAAGGGGAGCAGTCCGATATGGAACTCGAACCCATGTCGACCGAAGGTGGCAACGATGCCGTCGAGGAACTGCCCCCGGCGGAGGCAGCTCCCGAAGAGGCCCAAGCTTCGCAACCTGCGGCCGGCGACTATCCGACTGAGGATTTTGATGAGCCCGACGCCGCCTACGAGGCCCGCCTCTACGATATCTATATTAACTTTCATAGTGAACCGACCCCAGCGGAACAGTGGTCGGTTATCGTTGGTGGTCGCGAAAGTGAAAGCTATAAGATCCAGCGTCGCGATACGTTGTGGGGTATTTCCGAAACCTTTTTTAGTGACGGAAACTTTTGGCCGAAAATCTGGTCGATTAATAATAAAATTAGCAACCCACACTTGATTGAACCGGGAAATCAAATTCGCTTTTTGTTGGGTGACGAGTCCGACGCCCCGGCCTTTACGGTGACTGAAGGGGAGACCGAAGGCGAGGGGGGAGAGGCCACAACCGACGAGGTCGCGGTCGAGGGTGAGACTCCTCCGGCCGAAGAGGCGCCAGCCGAAGAACCACCATCTACCGAAGCGAAAGAAACCAAGCCCGGTCCTGAAAAGCCGGGACCACCTTCTCCGACCGAAGTGGAAATTCCGCCGCCCGAGCGAGTCAGTCGCCCGGTTCTTAAGAAATTCCCGCCCAGCTTTCCAGAGTGGCAGAACGACAACATCCTGGGAACCTATGACGAGTTGGGGATCTCCATTCAAAAACGACCGGACTTGGTCGCGACCACCAATGTGAGTATTTTGAGCTACGTCGAAGAAAAACAACCAGAAACCATCGGCGAGGTCAAAGAAGTCGAAACAGGTGGCTTGTCGGCCTCGGATTATCAGTACATTTATGTCACCGTCAAAAAGGGTGAGGGACGCTCCGGTCAAAAGTTGCTGGTGCTCAAGGATATTGGTGAATTGGAGCGCTCGAATGAATTTGTCGAGAGCCAAAGCAACTACGGGGTGAGTATCGAAGTGCAGGGAGTGGTGTCCTTATCCGACACCGTGGCCATCAAGGACAGTTCACTGGCCAAAGAGTACGATTTGTTTCGCGCCATGGTTTTGCGCGCTCACAATCCAGTGAGTGTGGGGGCCAAAGTCATTCGTGGCAAGGTGGACCAAGTGTCGATGGCGATGACCGGTCCGCGGAGTACCGTGGTGGCGCAGATTTATGGCGGCGCTGAAGATCGCAAGCGCAAAGTGTTTGCGCCCCAGTCGGTGGCCTTCCTCAATCGCGGCTCAAACGATGGGCTGTCGCCGGGGCAGATCCTGCCGATTCGGTCCAATCGTGCTTCGCGGGTTGAAGGCTCAATTGTTAACGAAAACAGTCGGCCGATTGGTTGGCTCAAAGTTGCGCGGGTGACTCCGACCTTGTCGACGGCGGTGGTGCTTAAGGCCTTCGAAGACATTCGCGTGGGCGATCTCACCGGTCGCGGCGAAATGCTAGCGGCGGCGGGAGATAAATCAGGAAAATCGGCTTCTTCGCTCAATGAGGAAGGGGCGACTGAAGAGGATTTGACTGAAGACGCCATGGACGAGCTCGACAGCGGCGATGACGATGCCGATTCCGACGAAGATTTCGCAGAGTAAGTGGACCTCGGCTGGAAGATTCATTCCGACCTCCGGATTGAGAAATTGCGCCAAGTGAGATGAGCCGAAGGGGGTGAGGAATCCCCCTTGCAGGCGGCTTCTCTCATGAGCAACACTTGTACCCCCATTCATCCTCAATATTTTTTGATCTACCTCCAGTGGCGAACTCGGGGCTTAGGGCCTGGGCACTTTCTTGGGAGCCAGGCACTCACCGCACGGCCGCCGAAGGAATGGGGCCAGCTCAGTGGATGGCCTTCGGCGGTCAGCCAGTTTTTGGCCGCCGAGCCCAACTGGCAGGAGCAAGCCGAAGCCTTTGCTCAGGTTCTTGGGCGCGAGCGCATTCGCCTGGTGACTTACAGTGACCCCGCGTATCCGCGGGCCTTCCGCCAGCTCTATCGAGCCCCTTTGGTGCTGTCGTACTTGGGCAGCGAAACCTGGCTTCAGGGTGAACACTTGGCGGTCGTGGGGAGTCGCCGCCTCACCGAAGACTCACGTCGTTGGCTGGAGCGACACCTGCGAAGGGTTTTGGCGGACCAGCCCCCCGTGGTTTTAAGTGGGGGAGCTCGCGGCACCGACCAGTTGGCTCATTCACTCTGTCTCCGGCAGGGCGTGCCCACGGTTTGCTTTCTACCCAGTGGTTTGCTCAATCCCTATCCAACTGAGTTGCTCGATTGGGCGGATCCTATTGTTAGCGCCGGAGGTGCGATGGTGAGTGCGTTTGCCCCGTGGGAAAGAATGGCCAAACAGAATTTTCCGGCGCGCAATCACTTGATTGCTTCGTTAGCGCGAGTGGTGCTGGCGGTCGATCCTTGTCGCCGTAGCGGTACGATGATTACGGCCCGGGCGGCGATGGATTACGGTAAGACCGTGGCGATCTTACCGAGTCATCCGTCGCAGGCCCAAGGCTTAGGAGGTTTGGATCTCATTTATGACGGCGCGGTCCCGGTGCGCGACCACGTCGATCTGCAATCACTGTTTTGAATTCGCTCGAATCTTCTTCATGTAGTTTTGCAAACTGGTCATCGAGGTGCGCTTGAGAACTTCCATTTCTTCAGAAAAGTCGTCCGGCACCGTGCCTTTTTGGGCAATGTAATCATAGGCCGTATAGGGGAGTAGCCCATAAGCCATCACGGCATTTTTGAAATCAGCTCGTGGAGCCAACTTCCACATTCTCACCCGATTTTCTTCCCGATCTTCGGCCTTGAGAACACCAATGGCGATCTTCCAATCCAAGTATTTGTCCATCAGGCCGCGGTCGCGTTGCAAGAGCAGTTCCTTGTTGATTGCATCATAACTGCGGGTAAAAAAATCGTTGGGCCGCGTGATTGACTGGCCGCCATCGGGACCGCCAGCATCGATGGAGGGCGGTGCTCGCAACACGACGTCGATTGCCGACATCGGTAAGGATTGGTTGTACGCAATCAAAAAGAAGGGAGCATACATGATTTGGTCAACCACGCGCGTGACGAGAGCGAGTTCATAATCTTGGTCTCCTTGGCTGGCCAGTTCGGCTAATACCGCTTGGCCCACCATATCGGTGGCGGATTCGTCGGTCAGGCCCTGAAGATGAGCCAGCTCATGAGCAATGGATTGATAGACAAAGGGTGCTTCATACTCATCCTCGAGAGTCTCCTTGTCGATTTCCATCAAATCGCCCCCCTTGTTGAGAGGAGAAACCGCGGCGATTTTTCCATTGAGCTTGCTGATTTTAATTTCCACCGGCAGTACGGGTTTGGGATTGACGCCGAGTTTGGCAAAAATAGGAGCGATCCGGCGAACTTCGCGCTCAATATCGGCAAGGGTTTTGAGGCGGCGTTTGATGGGCCACAATTCTTTTTTGCGTTGACCAAAGCGAAGCCCGTCTTGAATGAGTTGATCAAAGGTGAGGTCGGGGATGGCATTCTTGATTCGATCGACCTTATAAAACGCGGGCCAGTAAAAGTATTTGCCCGAGCGAGAAATATAGGTTTGCCAGCCGTAATTGGTTTTGTAGCCATCGGCTTCGATCAGATAATTTCGCGAGACGGATGCGTCTTCTGAGTCGTTGATTTCAAAAAAGGCACCACAGCCCGCGAAGGCAAGAGGTGACTTTTTAAGTTGGTCTTCAAGTTGCGGGGACACCTCGACCGCGTTGGGGGCGGGGCAATCCAGGGGACCGGCGGTGACCTTAATTGTCAGTCCGAGGGCGCAGAGGGCGACGAGGGAGTGGCTGAGATGAGATATCAGTGATCGAGACATGGTTCCTCCAGGGGGCATAGGGGTTGCGCCACAAACGAGCAATATTTGTGCCCTCAACGGTCTGGCAAGTGACTGAAAATTACCGGAAAAATGTCAAAATTTTAGGCGCGGGAGGCGCGACGCAGGCTCCAGAAAGTGGCGATCAAAAAGAGTGCGTTCGTCAGCCAGACCAGCGGGGCAACTGGAGTGCTGCTGCCCTTGGCGAGGTTCTCAAAAATAATGTAAATCAACCAGTACGAAACAATAATTGCCAAGCAAATCGCAAAACCACCGCCACGGCCCGAACGCCGATTGGTGGAGGTGCCAAATCCCACGCCCAGCAAAGCAAAAATCACGCAGGCGACGGCGAGTGCGGCCCGTCGATGGATTTCAATTTCTAATTTGCGGTGTTGAGCCGCCTCGAGGGTGGTGTCTTTCAACCCGTCTTGGAGATCTTGGAGGTTATGGGACAGCATCGATTTTTGCTTTTCTTCCATCGAGACCGGGGCAAACAAATTGATGTCGTAGCTATCGAAGTTAATTTTGGTGTAAGCCGCATCGGCGGTGCGGTGAATGTTACCGTCGAGCAGTCGCAAGAGTGCGGCATTGCCGTCCCGGGATTGAGTCTGCAGGACTTTGCCTTCGCGGGCGATAATCGTCAGCGGTGATTTGGGGTCGCGTTCGTCAAAAATAAAAACCTTACGGAGCTTGCCTTCTTTGGAATCCACATTGTTGGCGTACACCACCATATCAAAAAAACCTTCGGAAAAAATCCCTTCGCGAATGGTGGCGCTGGCTTTCAATCGACTCAGCTCATTGATCATCACTTCGAATTTGCGGTTTCCCCAAGGGGCCAGGTAATAAGCGGCATGGGCCGAGATGCCCGTGGCGATCAAGCCCAGGGCGATGGCCGGTACACTCAGGTGTTTGAGATTAAGCCCCAGGGATTTCATGGCCACAATTTCGGAATCACCACTGAGGCGGCCATAAGTGAGAAGGACCGCAAACAACAGGCTCATCGGTAAAATAATCGGCAAAAAACTGACGGACAAATAAAGAATCATGTTGAGAATGGACTCGACCTTGACACCGTGAACCAGTACGAACTCGGTGAGCCGCAGAGCTTGAAAGATCAATAGAATGAAAACAAAGATCGTGGCGCCGAGGATAAAGCTCGGCACCATTTCCACGAGAATGTAAAGGATGGCGAGGCGGGCGCGCCAAAATCCGAACAAGGAGTTACCTCGTTAGCGATGAGCCGGCGTAAACTGACCGACATTCTCCGGGCTGCCAATCGCGCGACGAACGTTCATAGCCATTTTCACCATGTTTTCAAAATTCTTAAGCTGCAGTTGCGAAGCGGCATCACATTTGGCTTCCATGGGCCGCGGGTGAGTCTCGATAAAGAGGGCGTCACAGCCGGCGGCGACCGCCGCCAAGATAAGATGTGGCACAAAACGGGGTTCGCCGCCCGCCGGGTCGGCACTGGAAATCCCATAGAGCCTGACGACGTGAGTGGCGTCAAAACACACCGGCGCCCCGAGCTCTTGCATTACAGGAATGGAGCGCATATCGGCCACCAGTCGATTGTAGCCAAAGCACGCGCCCCGCTCGGTGAGAAGCACATTCTTGTTGCCGGTGGAGTGCATTTTAGAAACTGCACCGCCCATGCCTTCAGGAGCAAGAAACTGACCTTTTTTAATATTGACGGGCAAACCAGTTTCGCCGCAGGCAATGACCAGAGAAGTTTGCTGGCACATATAAGCCGGGATTTGCAACACATCGACATGCTCAGCCACCATCGGAATGTCTTCGTGACGGTGAACATCGGTGAGAACGGGTAAGCCAAATTCTTTGCGGACTCCGGCGAGAATCTTGAGACCATCTTCAGCCATGGGACCGCGCCAGTTTTTTTCGCTGCCGCGGTTGTCTTTTTCGTAGCTGCTTTTAAAGATCAGGCCAATTCCCAAGCGCTGGCTGATGTCGGCAAGCTGGCGCGCGGTTTCTTGGATCAATTCCTTGCTATCAATAACACAGGGGCCGGCGATCAAAGCGAGGTCGTGGCCCTGACCCACGACGATGTCTTTGCCCTTGGGCGTGGCCACGCGGAAATTGCGCGGTGGGAGAGTGATGGTTTCTACGCGGGTTTTGTTAGACATATAATCTTCCTTTGCACAGCCAATTTATCATTACCGCACCGAATATCATAACCGCTCCGAGCGGTTCTCGGCAGCAATTTAACGGCTGCTGGTGAGAGGCGACCTGGCCCTTCGTCGTCATGCAATGAGTTGGACTTAATCTTACACGCCCAATTTGTCAAAGAATGGCCTGCAAGGGCTAGCCGATCGGGTCGGGGTTGACCCCTCGCTTCCGAGCTGGGGATAATAAATACAACTATGCTGCGAGTCCTACTGGCAATCGATGATTACGGTGAAATGGTCTACCTGCAGACCCTGCTGAAAAAGCTCGGCTTCGACGTGGACGGAGTGCAATCGCAGCGGGCCTTTGTCGGCAAGCAATTGGGCTTTAACCCCCAAGTGGTGCTAGCGACCGCCAACGGCCGCCGAGTGAACGGCATTGAGTTAGCCGAGGGCCTCATTCGCCGGCAGGGGATTCCCAAATTTATTCTCCTGGCGCACCCCAATGCCATCGAAGGGCTGGATCTCTCTAATTTGAAAAATGTCGACGGCCACTTGGAAAGTCCGGTGAATGTGCAAAGTCTATTAGAGACGATCGCGCGAGTCGGAAGCATCGATGCCAAAGGCCTGTTGGAAAAGTACAACCGCATGAAAGCCACCCTTCAACCGGATGAGGAAGGGGACCTTACCTTATTAAAAGGCGTTGGTGGTGCCGGAGCAAATCCAACGAATGAAAAAATTGTGGTCAGTGGTGGTGCCGCTGACTCGAACGACCTCACCTTAGTGAACGGGACCCCTAGTCAAGCCGGTGCCAAACCCCAGGGCCGGGTGGAAGACGATGTGGCGGCGGCGGGTGAAAACAGTCTTGAGGCGGCTCGCCAACCGGCCCATTCAGTCGAGCTTTCCTCCGAGGTACGCGAAGCGCGGTTTCGCAAGTATTTGGCGGAACTCCCCACCCCCACCGTCAACGGCTTTACTCGGGAAAAAGTCATGGCTCACAATCGAGAGCTGCGTCGTTCTGAAGATCCCGATGCGCTTCGCGACCTGGAAGAAGAGCGGCGAGGATTTGTAAAAAACTTGTTCCGCGCTGGAAAAAAGAAGACCTCTTAAGAACTTTTCTTTTTACCGACAGCAAAAAACTTGGAGACGACGGAGGTGAGCTCGTCGGTGGACCCACGTTTTTTGTCTTTGCCCTCGAGCGAGACTAACTCGCGCTTAGCTGGCATAAAACTCGGATCCATGGTGTTGGCGTGTTTAAAGTAGGCGTAGGCCTTGTCAGTTCGGCCAATGAGCTTCATGTAAAGTCCCTTAACAAAAATGTAAATGGCCGAATGGCGCTCCTCGGGCGGGACTTGATTGAGCTCGTAGCCAATTTCTTGCATGAACTTTTCCAGGCGGTTTTGCGGGGCGCCCACTTTGATCTTGGCCCATATAAAATAAGTGATCAAGTCACTGCGTTGATTCTTGCGAGTCTTCATTTCGGAGAAGGTCTCTAAAGCTTTTTGGTAACGTCCTCGTTGCATGCTGTTGATGGCTTCCTCGAAGGCCGCTTCAATCCTCAAGACTTCGTCGGCGAGACCCATTTCCAATTCCTGTTGATAGGCCGCCCGACGATTGCGGTCTCGGAGAACATCATAAGCGTCGGCGATTCGAGCAAAAACCTGCTGCTGGAGATCATGGACTTCTTTGGGCGCGCCCGGGTCCAATTTGTCCGGGTGTAACACCTTCGCGAGATCCAGGTAGGCGCGGTTGATCTCTTTGTCGCGGGCCTTTTGACTGAGTCCCAGGATTTCAAAGTAATTTTGCATCTCAAAGTCTTCGAGCATGATCTTGAGGCGCTTGAGTTTTCCTGAGTAGTCAACCGAGTTGAGTGGCCGATTATCGAACACTAGGATGCGCATCAAAAAGAGAAAGTGCAGCGCGCGCAAAACCTTTTGTTCGTAGATCGAGGAGGTGTCGAGAATTTCCTGAAGTGTCTTGCGATTATCGACCATCTTGAGCAGGTTAGGAACGGGCCCTAAGAGTGATTGCATTTTAACCAGCTCATAGCGGCTTTTTTCGGGTCCAAACTTAATTGCGTGTTCCATCCACGGCGTGTAGTAGGCCCGCAACCACTTCACACTGAGTTTGGAGCTCACCCAATCGTTGAGCAGAGTCGAAAGGGCCAGCGTGTCGATGGCCACCTCGCTCTTTTTCACTTCATGCTCCAAGAAACTGGTTTGCACGGAAGTGTCTTGGATGGTGCGGCTGAGGCGAATCGCCATTTGTTCCCGGCGGATGATCCGGATCGCATGGGGACTCATGGCGCTGGCCTCAACCAAGCGCTCGCCCAGGGGTTTTTCGCTGGGGTAGTTGAGGCTTTCTTCGACTTCTTCGGTGGAAGTAAATCCGTGCTCGACCAGCAAGATGCCAAAGTAAGAAGTCTTGTCATTGACGTTGACTTGAACGATCTCCCCTTGCGAAAAGGCGATCGACGACACTTCTTGGTCGGCCGAGATGAGGTTGAGGTGTCCCGAAACATTGGTGCCGACGAGGAGTGAGTACACCCAAGGCAGGTCAAAGCCGTGAATGGTCTCGGTCGTTTCAATCGCCTTCAAGCGATCTTGGATGGTGTGGGATTCGCTTGCCATGAGTTGAAAGAGTGGCTCGCGATCCGGTTCCATTTGATCTTCAAACAGGGACTCGACTTTGTTAGCCAGAGTCTGAATGTCAAAGGGCTTGACGTAAAAACCCTCGGCCTTCACTTTGCGAATGGCGTCGTTCGAGAATGATTTGTCTTTGAAGATCCCCGAGATCAAAAAGACTTTAAAATCTTCGCCGCCCATGGTGCGAAAGGTTTCGCCCAGCTGAATGCCGTTGGTTTTAGGCAGCATACAGTCGAGAATAACGACTTTGTAATCCATGATCTTAAAGGCCGCCATGCCCTCATCGGCCGAACTCACCCAACGGCAAGGGTAGCCCATCCGGGTAAAGACCTCTTCGAGAGCGGCGCCAAGGGACTCGTCGTCCTCAACAATAAGGATTTTAAGATCCTGCTTTTGCATCAACTACATATCGGTCTGCGCTGAGAGTCATCTAAGGCAAATCCACTACGATTTAGACCAAGGTCTAGGACTTGACAGCGTCAAAGGACGCCCCATATTTTGAGAAGGTTGAGAGGAGGGGATTTGGTTGCTCCTTTTCTTGTTTTGCAACAATAATCCCAGACTATAGGAGGAGTTGAAATGGCGACCACTTCAGTAACGGATTCTAGTTTTGATAAAGATGTGCTCCAGGCAAGTAAGCCGGTTTTGGTGGATTTTTGGGCAGAATGGTGTGGTCCCTGTCGGGCCTTGGCTCCTAAGCTTGAGGAAATTGCCACCGAATTGGGCACTCAAGTTAAAATTCTCAAACTGAATGTTGATGAAAATCCCGACGCTCCGGTCAAATATGGGGTGCGGGGAATTCCCACCATGATTCTTTTCAAAGACGGACGTCAAGTGGGTCAGGTTGTGGGAAATCTGCCCAAAGACGACATCGTCGCGATGTTACAAAAACACATTTAGCACCGCCATCAAGTGGTTTTCTGATGGGCGGCGGTTAAATGGTCGCGACTCCGGTCGACGACGGCCGCCGCAAGAGACGACGACGGACCTAAAAAAGGTACCGTCGGTAGGCCACCGATGAAATAATCCCCAGCCCCATCATAATTGAAAGCATGCCCGTTCCCCCATAGGACAGCAGGGGGAGCGGTACTCCGACAATCGGCAAAATTCCAATGACCATGCCGATGTTAATAAACATATGCCAAAAGATGTACGACAAGATTCCGACGGCGATCAGCGCACCGAATTTGTCGCGGGCTTGGCTGGCAATTCGGACGCCCATGACCAACAAAAACATGAACATCCCGAGGGTTAAGAGGCTGCCGATAAATCCGTGTTCTTCGCTTAAGACACTGTAGATAAAGTCGGTGTGCCGCTCAGGCAAAAACTCCAACTGAGACTGGGTGCCCTTGCGAAAGCCTTTACCGAGAATTTTGCCGCTTCCAACAGCGATTTTCGACTGAATGCTGTTGTAGCCAGCCCCTCTGGGATCGCGACCGGGATTGAAAAAGGTCAATATTCGATTTTTTTGATAAGTCTTAAGACCAAAATTCCAAACCATGGGTGCGGCGACCAGGCCCATCGCGAGACAGGCGATCAAAATACTGCGCTTGACTCGCATAAAGACAATCATCGAAAGGGCGATAAAAAACAGCAGCATGGCCGTACCGAGATCAGGTTGCTTAACGGTTAAGGCGAAGGGCAGAGCTAAGAGGAGGAGGGGGATGATCAAGTCCTTCGCTCCCAAGCCGTCCTCAATACTTTTGTTCGAGAAGTATTTTGCGAGCACTAAAATCAGCGTGAGCTTCATGGTTTCAGAGGGTTGGTAGTTAAAAAAACCAAGATCGATCCAGCGTTGGGCTCCAAGAGCTTTGTGGCCAATGAACATGACGGCCACCAGAGCCCCCAGGTTGATCAAGTACAAAAAATAAGCGGCTCGGCCAAAGAGTTCATAGTTCACAAAGGTCAGCAGGAAGAAGATCCCCCAGCCGCCCACCAGCCAAACGATTTGATTGATAAAAAGTCGGTTGGTCCCGACGTCGTTAACCCCATGAGTGGCACTGTAAAGGTTGATAAGGCCAATCAGGTTTAAACCCAAAATGACAATCACGTAGCTCCAATCGACTCGGCGAAAGAACGTGCGTTCTTCAACTTGAATGGCGGTTCTCATTCATCTCCCTCCGGCGTTGGAGCGGGGTCTGGAGCGCGAATCGCTTTTGGCGCGGCCTTAATCCAGTCAGGGTGGTATTTTTCCATGTAGGCTTGTATGACATCGCGAGCGACGGGAGCGCCGCCGGTGGATCCATGGCAAGCGTGCTCGGCCAAAACGGCAATGGTGATCTCGGGCTTTTCCGCCGGAGCAAAGGCAATAAACCATCCATGGTGGCGTTGATTAAACGGGCGAACCTCACACTTGTCATAGATCTGGTCGGCCGAATAGGAACGCATTTGCACGGTTCCGGTTTTGCCCGCCATTTCCACGCCGGGAATTTTCCACCAGCGAGCCGTACCACGTTCACCATTGGCGACCCGCCACATGCCCTTTTTAACTGCGCGAAAAGTCTCTTTGGAAATAAACGCGCCCTCGGCATTGGGCTGACTGGCATCGCGAATTAAGTGGGGCTGAAACTCTTGAATGAGTTCGTTGTCTTGATTGATAATTTTTTTAACTACAAAAGGGCGATACAAAAGTCCTTCTTGGCCAATCGTTGAATACGCCATCGCCATTTGGAGCGCATTGGTTAGGACGTAACCCTGGCCAATGGCATTACTCAAGTTTTCTCCTGGTTGCCACTCTTCGCCCACGGCTTTTAGTTTCCACTCGCGGGTGGGAATAAGTCCCGGCACCTCGTTGGACATATTGATACCGGTGAAGGCGCCGAGGCCGATCATTTTTGCGTACAGCGCGATTTTGTCGATGCCGAGAGCAATTCCCATTTTGTAGAAAAACACGTTGGAAGACCGCTCAATCGCTTGGTCGACCGTCACATTGCCGTGTCCGCCCTTTTGGTGGTCGTGGTAAATGCGCCGACCGAAGCGAATAAATCCCGGAGCGCTGATGACGGTGGTGGGGGTGATCACTTTTTCCTGGAGGGCGGCAAGGGCCACGATGGGTTTAAAGGTCGACCCAGGCGAAAAGTGATCCTGAATAACTCGATTGCGCAAGGGCCGATAGGGATCGTTAATGAGTTTTCCCCAAACGTCGGACGTAATGCCCGTGGAAAAGCTGTTGGGATCATACGAAGGAGCACTCACCCAGGCTAACACTTCGCCATTGGATTTGAGAGCAACGAGACCACCGACGCGAGGGCCGATATGGTCATCCCGATTCATGGCTTTGTAAGCCGCTTGTTGAATGTCTTGGTCAATGGTGAGAATCAGGTTATGTCCGGGGACCGCGTCGAGAGGTTTGATCCCAAAGGCGCGAGGGGTTTCGGCATCGGTCCTTCGGCCTCGAGCATCCACCTCGACAATGGACATTCCGTCTGTTCCGCGCAAGTAGCGCTCCCAAACTTCCTCCAGTCCATTTTTACCAATGATGTCGCCTTGCTCAAAATTAAAGATGCCGCGGAACTTGTTGTTGAATTTGGCAATTTGTTCTTTGGAAATCTCGGCCACATAGCCAAACAGCTGCGCGCCATTTTCCCTCAGTGGATAGTGGCGAGTGATCACTTCGTTGATATTGAGTCCCGGATGGTCCATCCGCAGGAGCTTTAACCGGTACACTTCGTCGAGACTGAGGTTGTCTTTGACCCGCACCGGTCGAAAGGGTCCATTTTTGAAACGACTCTCTTTGACGGCGCTAAGAATGGAATTGGGAGCAATATTGAGAATGGGGCTGATGGCCGTCGCCGAGGCTTTGAGATCGGTGGCGTACTGCGGAGAAATCGCCGCGCCAAAGCCAGGCAGGTTGTCCACCAACACCCGCCCTTCGCGATCAAGAATGAGGCCGCGGGGAGCTGGAATCTTGGTTTCCTTGATGAGATTTTTTTCCGAGAAGACCCGTAGCTCGTTTCCCATGACGATCTGCAGGTACCAAAGGCGCAAAAAAATCACGAAGCCGGAGGCCAATACTAAGATATAGAGGAGACGGTAGCGCGGCTGGAAGGATCTGGCCTCTTCTTCTTGATTGGCGATCTCACGGCTACTCATGGTGAGTGGTTTCCATTTTTGCGGGTCGCTCCTTATGAGTGGCGAAGTCGAGGAACGCAAACACCTGGTAGAGCGGCAGGGCGGCGAGCATCGTGATCAGAGGTTCGAGCACCCACTTAAACCAGGAAGGATGGGTCAAGGAGTTTTCCTCGAAAGTCCAGGAGAAGAGCGCGTGCAAAGGAAGTACACTGAAGGCCGCCACTCCCGCAATCAACATAAAATACACGGGCCCTGAAGTGTAAATGCGCTGTTTGATCAAATACAAAAGCGAAAAGAGAGTCATATTGATCACGAGGAATACGGGCAAACTCAGAGCCGTCAGCCCAGCCAGCAAAATGGTCAATAGATAAATCATGGGGACGCTTTCGGTGGCCTCGCGGGTGAGCGTCCAGTACACCAGCGTGGGGACCCAAAGATTCGGACCAGGTGAATCGCCAAAAACTTGGAGCCATAGCGAACACTCGAGCCCGGCTAATAGCAGGGTGGCCGCTAAGAACAAGAGGTAGTTGCCAAAGAAAAATCCCAGCTCACGCATTGGTCAATTCGCCTTAGGTAAGTCATTGGTGTTCGCCCCGGCACCCTCCGCAGGCGAAACGGTGGCTTCCTTAGCCGCCGGGGTCGCCGTGGGTGTGGCCTGGGTTTCGGGTACGGGCGCGGGTTCCTTCGGAGAAAAATCTTCGTGTTGAGCATTGGTCACCACGAACAGCTCTTCGAGAATAGAAGCATTAATCACGGGTTTCATCTCTACGTCTTGAGTCATCCCATAGCGGCTTTTGGCGACGGAGGTGACCGTGCCAATGGGAAAACCCTTAGGGAAGATGTTATCGAGACCGCTGGTGACCACGAGGTCGCCCATCTGGACGTCATCGCTGCGATTGAGGTAGCGGAGGCGGGTGGTTTCGGGGCCTGAGCCTTCCACGATACAGCGCGCGCGCGATCTTTGCACAATCGCATCGATGACCGCATAGCGATCCACTAAGAGAAGAATTTGAGCAGTAAAAGGCTCCACGCGAAACACGTATCCCACCACGCCACCCGTGGTGATGGCCGCCATGTTCCTCAGCACGCCATCGCGGGTACCACGATTGATGGTGATGGACTGATGATCGGCAAACAAATCCCGCCCAATGACCTTGGCCGTCAGCAAATTCATTTTGGTCTTCTGGCTGAAGTTCAGCAAATTATTAAGCCGCTCGTTTTCCAGCTTGAGTTCGGTCAGAGCACCGAGCTGGGCTCGCAGCTCGGAATTTTCTTCGGTGAGAACCCGGTTTTGTTTTTTGATGTTGATCAAATTGAGGTACATCGCCGTCGTGCCGCGCACGCCGGAACTAAAGGACGAATAGCCGTTTTGCACGAGACCGGCGACAAAGGTAAAGGGGCGGGCAAACCACGGGACTTCATCAGCCGCATCGCGCTGCAAATTCGCGGCAATTAGAGGTAAAACCACCACCGCCAAGACGAGTAAAAACTTTCGAAGATCAAAGGAGAAGAAATTCACTGTGGCTCCTGCACAAAAAATGTAGCAAATCGCGAGAGCCATTCCAACAATCTCCTTGAAAAAGAAGCGAAAAATAGTGAAGCTACCGGAGTTATTCAGAAGGAGCTGGTCGATGAGTAAAAGTGCACTGGAGAGTCTCAGAAAACCCGGTCGGGCAAAAAGTATTGTCGCCTACATCATGTTTGGGGCCATCATCATGGTTTTTGCCTTTTTCTTTCAGACCGGACCGTTGAGTAGTATGTCGGGGGGAGGGGCCGCAGCTGTGGTCAACAACCAAGTCATCCCCATTTCGGAGTACAAGCAGCGGGTTCGCCGTCAGGAAGAGCAAATGCGGATGCGCCTTGACGGACTACCTGATTCTCAGCGTCAAATGTTCTATGATTCCATTCGCCGACGGGCTTTGGAGGATTTGATCGCCGCCGAGCTCTTAGCGCAGTCCGCAGCCGAAGCGGGCTTTTTGGCCTCAGACCAGGAAGTGCGGGACCGGATTCTCGAGATTCCCGCCTTTCAGGAGGACGGACGATTTCGGCGCGATCGGTATGAAGATCTACTCAAATCCAATCGAATGAGTGTGAGCGATTTTGAGGAAAAAGTTCGCAAAGATGTGGTGGGACAGAAGCTTCAGGATACGATCGCCAAAGCTCTTTATCCGGCCGTACAGGAGTTGGATCGGGAAAAGCGCTTGCGTCAAACACAAATCAATCTCGCTTTTGTTGAGTTTGATCGCAAGGACTTAGTTGGGGGACTCAACCCCTCGGATGCTGAGGCTCAGACCTTTCTCGCTGGCGAGGGTGGTGCCGAGGTACAAAAGTATTTCGATCAAAACCAAGACGAATTTACGGTTCCGCCGGAAGTGAGTGCCCAACACATTTTGATTAAGACCAAGCTGGCCGACAAGGCGAGTGAAGAGGCGGCTCAAACCAAGATTAAGGAGCTGGCCAAACGCGCCCAGTCCGAGGACTTTGGTAAGTTGGCGGCCGAGACCAGTGAAGATGAAGGTAGCAAGACTAAAAACGGCGATTTGGGATTTTTTGCCCGCGGCCGGATGGTCAAGGAGTTCGAAGAAGCGGCTTTTAACACCGCTGTTGGTAAAATCAGTGACATCGTTAAATCCCCCTTTGGTTATCACCTCATCAAAGTAAACGATCGCAAAGAGGGCGGTGCGAAGACTTTTGCAGAAGTAAAAACCGATATTGCGAAAAAGATCTTGGCCGATCGCCAGGTGAAAGATGCTGTTGATAAGATCGGCGCGCTCGCCAAAGAAGAAGGTACCGGGGGAGTCGAGACTTATATCAAAAAGCTAAAGCTCAAGTGGGATGAAACCGGTGATTTTGCTTTGGGTTCGGCCAACATTCCCAAATTGGGCGATAAGGAAAAATTGGTGAGCGCGGCGCTGGGACTGGCCAAGGCGGGTGCCATGGTGCCGGAACTGATGGAAGTGGGCGGTAAGTACTACCTCGTGAAGGTCAAAAATATCGGGTCGAAAAAAGACAAGGATGAAGAGGATCAGCTGACCTTTGCGGATCAAGCGCGCTTTCATGCCTTTCGCAAAACGGGACCGGTGTTCGAAGAGTGGCTCCGTCAGCAGCGCGAGCAAGCCAAGATCACCATGAACAATCAGCTCTTGGGAGCAGGCCCCGAAGACGGTTCAAACTGAGAATTTAGGTTTGCCGCCATGTCCTATATATAGGGATTGGCGGTGGTCTAGGTTCGTCCAATTGCAGGACGCCTTTTGTTGCCGAACTGCAGCTTGGCCACTATTTGGGCAAAAAAAGTTGGTTTAGGCTCCCCCTATATTTGATTCCCATTCAACCTTCCTCGCCTTTGGTCCGAAGAATTAAGGCGAGGACAATGCATAATGGTCTTATTTCGGTACGTCTGCATTCTGTCGCTCCTGTCGGGAGCTTTGACCTCTTGGGCGCAAGATTATGTCCCCGGTGAGGTGATTGTTCGTCTGAAAACTCAGGCGAATAGCCAGAGCTCTTACGCCTTCTTAGGTAAGGCCCACTCCCAAAAAGAAATGAGCTTAAAGCGCTCCTGGAACAAGATGAATCTGCATCACTTCCAGCTGAAGGCGGGCCAGACTGTTGAGCAATCGGTCGCGGAACTGCGAGCCGATCCTGACGTGCTGTACGCCGAGCCCAATTACATCTTACGCAAGTCGAGCGACTTTCAGGCGGAGCGGGTTTACAACCAAGATCAGGTGATGGCCATCGCCCAAGGCGACCCGAGCTTTGCCTATGAAAACCAGATTGGTTTACCAGAAGTTTATCAGGCGATGCAAAACTATGCCTCGAGCTATCGACCGATCGTGGCCATCATCGACACCGGAATCGATGTCAACCATCCCACCTTTGTCGACAGCAATGCAATTTGGGTGAACGAGGATGAAGTGGCCGGCAATGGCATTGATGACGATCACAATGGTTACGTCGACGATCGCAATGGGTTTAATTTTGCCTACAACACGGCCAACTTGTGGGACGACGACGGCCATGGCACTCATGTCGCAGGGATTGTGTTAAAGGTCGGCTTGGATTTGATGGCCGATCCGATGCCTCAAGCGGCCATTCAAATTATGGCGCTGAAGTTTTTGAATGACCAAGGAGTCGGGACGACTTCGGATGCGATCGAAGCCATTTATTACGCCCTCAACAACGGTGCAGTGGTGCTCAACAACTCTTGGGGCGGTCCTTCTTACAGTGCGGCTTTGCTGGATGCGGTGGTGGCCAGTTATGACCGGGGAGCGGCCTTTGTCGCAGCCGCCGGAAACTCCGCCACCAACAACGATTCAGCTCCCATGTATCCGGCCAGTTACAGTGTGCCTCACGTGATGTCGATTGCCGCAACCACCAATGCTGACTACCTGGCTTATTTTTCGAACTTTGGAGTGAACACGGTCCATGTGGGAAGCCCGGGGTTAAATGTCTTAAGTACTTATCCGGGTGGTTCGTTCACGCAGATGTCGGGCACGAGTATGGCGGCCCCCTTCGTGTCGGGAATTGCGGCTTTGGTGAAGGCGGCGTCGCCGAACATGTTGCCCTATCAGGTGAAGGAAGTGATTGATACGCAAGCCGACCCGGTGTCGCATTTGATCGGCAAAGTGATCACCGAAGCGCGAGTGAATGCTTCGCGGGCGATTTCGGCCGCCGGTTCGACGGCGGTGAGCGGCTCGCAACCGGGTTACAGCCCCTCGTATATGAGCCGGGAGTTGGCAGGTGAGCTCAGCGATAGCGGAGGCGGCTGTGGCTTAGTCACCAAGCTCTATCGTGAGTTCAATCAAGGTCAGCGCCCTGGGGGACCGACGCCATTAGGGCAAGGGCCTGAGACCTGGTACATCTTATTGGTATTGGCGCTATTTGTAGTTCCGATTGCCCTGCGCGCTTACTTGCGCTCTCGTCATCCCGCGAATCGTCGACGCCACCAGCGTTACGAGATTCAGACTGCGGTGACGATGAACCTGGGCGGACGCAAATTAGTTGGAGAGGTCAGTTCAATCTCCTTGGGCGGTGTTCGGGTGAACACCGACGCATGGCTGGACCAAGGTGGAATCGTCCAAATGACGATCACCAGCCCTGACGGTAAAGACCAAGTGCAGGTTGCGGGTAAGGTTGTGTGGAGCGAAGCGCAGAAGGCTTACGGAATGGCCTTCGATGAGGAGAAGACCGGACCGCTGGCTTTGACTATGATCAGCCAGTGGACCAAGGGCCTCAAAAAAGCCGCGTAGTGCTGGTGCTGCACTCGGCGAAGTAAAGGCGCGCTAGAGGGGGAACAACCGGGGTTTCATCAAAAGGGCCGAGATGTCTCGGCCCTTTTCTTTTGGTGCAACCAGCCTGGTTCTTTTGGCGCAAACGGTTTGGTTCGTTTGGCGCAACCGGCCTGGAACCTTAGAAACTAAAGCGGGCCTTGGCCATGACGTCCGTGAGAATGACTCCGCGGAAGTCGTCGTTAAACCAACCAGCGAAGGAAGTGGAGTCGATACCAAACGCCACACTGCGGCCGCCTTGGTAAAGCAGGCCCAAGGTGATACTGGGACCGAGTACGGTCTCGTCATCGCGTTGGCTGTCGATCATCATCAGATTAAAACCAGGGGAAACATAAAGGTCCCACTCACGGCGATTAAAGTGGGGACGAACAAATCCACCTAGCACAAAGATCGAGGGGGCCCCTTTATCATTGTCCTTACTATAATACCGGGCGAGTCCCCCGAGACCAAAAGTGCGATCAAAGGCGTATTCATACTCGCCACCAATCACCAAGCCCCCTTCCCAGAAGCCGAGAGTGGCGTAGGCCGCGTGGTTGTAAATGTCGTAGGTGGTTTCACTGGAAGCAGCATGGGTTTTGAGCGGAGCCCAAATCATCATGGCGATAACAATAGCCCAAAATTTCATTGCAGTTTCTCCTTTGTAGCTGAGTCGAAATTCTCTCGAATGTTCGGTTGAGAAACAAGGTCTGCGCTATGAGTCAACTCCTCAGATCTTCAGCGACGGAGGCTCGGGCGGGGCCGTCTTTGCGCCTTTACATCGGCGGTGGGGCTGCTAAAATCGGGGAGTTTTGGCTGGCCGTCGTTGGCCGAACAAGGAGCTCGTCATTGGAAAACTCGCCCGTCCACATTGGGGGTGAAACTCAAGACCCGACTGCTGGTGCCGTCAGTGGTTCGACCGCAGTGTCGACCAATAAAATGGTGCGAATGATCAACGAGCGGGGCGAAAGCTTTGCCTACTCGGCCGAGGAGCTCATGGCGAGGGGGCTTAATCGCTGGCGCGGTTGGCATTGCACCGCTGGCGTTGAAAACCTTTATGTCACCCATGACGGCAGTATTTACGGCGCCGTATGCCGCGAAGGTGGCTACATCGGCAATGTTTTTGAGGTCAATTTTTACGCGCGCATGAAGTACGTGAAGTGCTCCCGTCGCTACTGTACCTGCGGCACCGATATGGCGCTGCGGAAGTTTAAGCGCCTCAAAAATCGCTGGGAAGCCTATCAATTGAAGCCAACGGACCTGGAAGTTGAACCCGCTCGCAACTATGTGGCGGTTCGAAATTTCTTTCAGGATCAAATCCCGCCCAAGCAAGTGCTGTGGGATTTGGGTCGGCGTTGCAACTATGCCTGCAGTTATTGTCCTCCCGCAACCAGTAATCGTATTGAGGCCCACAAGACTTTGGGGAGTTTGACTCAGGCGATGAATAACATCGAGAGGTCTTTTTTAAAAGGCGACCTGGCGAAATTTATTTTTGGCGGAGGGGAACCGACCCTCAATCCCGATTTTCTTGATTTTGTAAAGTATGTGCATGGTCTGACACCCAAGAACCGGCCCCAAGAAAATCATTGGATTCATGTCACCACCAACGGCAGTCGGTTGCCCGAGTACTATCTGGAGCTGCTTCGCTATGCCGGACTCACCTTCAGTGTGCATTTTGAGTTCGCCCAAATGGAGCGATTTTTGGAAGTCATTCGCGTGTTGGTGGCGGCGAAAGCTCAAGATCGCCAGCTGGCCGAAGAAGATCGCCAACGCGCTGAAGTGGAGCGCCAGCGCGCTGCAAAGGAGAGCCAGTGCGGTGCAGTGGAGCGCCAGCTTCCTGAGGAAGAGCGCAAGGCCCTTGAACAAAATCGGCAACGGCCGGAAGAGCAGCATCACCTTCAGTGGCGATACCTTGGAATTCGCATCATGGTCCAACCGGGCAACGGCCCTCAGGCCGAAGACTTGTTATTTAAGTTGCGCCAGATCCCGCACTTTGCCGCCAATGCCGTCGTTAATGTCTCGCCGGTGCTGGCCTTTTCTCCGGAATACGACACGGATTTCGAGTCGGCGGTTCCGAACACCTACAGCGAAACCGAGCGTTCCCTCTTCGACTGAGGTGTAGCGCCTGCCGACCGTCATCTTATTCTGCCGACCGTCATCTTATTGAGAGATTCTCCCCTATCCCGAGCTCATCGACGGAAAGTAGTCAAACCCCTCGACCCGATTGAGCGCCTGCCAGCGATTTTTGTCGAAATAACGACGAATGATCTCGAAGGTCTTGCGTCCCGACGCCATGATTTTGGTGAAGGGGCGGGCGTCCCAAAATTTTTCACCTGCAGCCAGTGGCGTGCCTTTTTGGCAGCCCACGATTCTTCTTGGAATTAGGCCTGAGATAGTCTTAAGAAAACGCGCCAATTGGTGTCGATGTCGACACTTCACCAAGAGGTGAAGGTGATTTCCCACATTCACATAATTCTGGAGTTGAATTCCATTGTCG